>NZ_JABWMT020000013.1:0-129496 GCF_013368915.2 Escherichia sp. 93.1518 | reverse complement strand
ATTCAGGACAAGACTCAATATTTAATATGTCATCATTAATGTGAAATAAATTATGTTTATAATAAGATAATAGCTTTTTAGGAATAAAAATATTTTCTTTACAATTACCATTGACTATAACGCCGCATGGTATTTTACGAGAGTGAAACTGAACTTCCATTGCTGATATATCTGTTAATGCATATGATACTTTTATATTATTAGTTATCTTTCTTCGTAATTTAATTAGGGGGAATCGAGTTCCTTCAATGAATCCATTTGTTATTTTATAAACAATTAAACCAGCTTTCGTGAAAAGCCTAATACTCTCATTAAGAATGGCTTTGTATTTATGATCTCGATGACCTATGTTTGGATGTGCTTGTATATAAAGAATATTTATTTTTTTGATTTTACAAAATTTTATTATCTTATGTGTGGTTTCATTATTTATCGAACTATAATTTTCTTCTGGGATTCCCCCCTCCCATGTTGGAGCATATACAGCAGAACGAGAATTTACATCAAACTGAAAATAATTATGCCCAATGAAAGTATTTCCTAGTTTAATTACTTTCCCATTTCTGATATCGAATGGTGTAAAAATTCCGGACTTAAGATATCTATCAATACCTACATCTCCAGAAGTAACTACGTAATCATAAATTCTTATAATCGGTTTTACAGAAGCAAGTTTATGGCTTTCACCATGTGTAACAAAAACGTGAATCAGGTTTCTATTTGCCACAATACGACAATTTGATTGAGCGTTGAATAAATAGAAAACAATTTTACCATTATTAAAAACCAAGTCTGAATTTTTCTTAATAAATTTAAATGAAATATTATGTTTATTAAACTTCTCAGTGAATTTTTTTTCTATTTCTTTATAGTACTTACAATACACACTTATGCAATCTTCCACATTGAATACTTGTGCCTGAAAATAACGAATTAACTGTTCCAAAGCTCCTTCAATTTTTGTATCAATATATAAGTAGTATAGGTTATTAACAGACACAATATATACCTTTTATTTATCGCCCATCTTTTCTAACATCTATAATAAGACCTGTGCTATTAGCTCCTAATACTTTGAGGCTTGTCAGGGCAACATCTCTAGGATCTAATAATAACTCTGCAGGTTCAATGCCAAAGTTGATGGTACGCATTGGAGTTGCAGTTCGTTCAGGGTTAATACAGTTTACTTTAATATTTTCAGATGACCATTCCTCAGCTATTGCTTGTGTAAAGTTTACAATAGCAGCTTTTGATGAGGAATAAAGAGCATAATATGAACGGCCACGCGTGTATGAACTTGAAGTAAAATTAAGTAGCATCCCTGAAGATTTCTTCAAATATTGCTTGGATGCCATCGCTATATTTACAGCCCCAATAAAATTTATATTTATTAGAGTATGAACTTCTTCATTTGTTAACATATCAATAGGTTTTTTTATCAAAACCCCAGCAGTATTAATGATATAATCGATGCAACCTAACTTTTTCTCCATTTGAGCAAGATAGTTTTTTACACACTCAATATCAACAATATCAACATTATTGAAGCTACGGCTAGCAATTTCAACATTCGCTCCTAATAAAATAGCTGCTTTCTTTATCTCAAGACCAATCCCGCTGTTTCCACCAAATATAATTATATTTTTATCTTTAATATAATCAAGATTATCACCAGGGTTAAATGAAATTTTATTTGCTTCCTGAAGAAGCTTCTCAGCAATAAAAAGATCAATTGGGTGTGTAACTTTCATGTTTGATTCAGCACCAACCACAGTTGCTACACGTACACCAGGTACCATTGAGCGTACAACACCACAATCACAAGTAAAACTAAATCGCTGAGCATTGATGGCACGTTGATAGGCCTGTTTCAGCGTCCCTAATTTAAATGCCTGAGGGGTCTGGCCCCGGCGCATTACAGCCCTGTTTGGAATATTAGAAATACATCCATCGTCATACACTTCGACGAGCGTATCAGCGGATGGAATCACAACATCTACAGCCTCAAAATTTCTTAAAGCATCAATGCAATTATTAATAATTGATTCATTAATTAATGGTCTTACTGCATCATGAAGTAGAATATTAGAATTGTTATCTTCTCCCTCAAGACCTTGTAATGCTGAATAGGTTGAATCAAATCTCTCTTTCCCACCATTGAAAACTTTTGTAACTTTTTTCCATTGATTTTTTTTTACAAATTTCCAAATTAGGTCCACATAACTTGGGTGAGATACGATAATAATTTCATCAATATTCAACGATTTTTCAAAAGCTTCTACAGTGTACTCAATTACAGCCTTACCTGCTAATTTTGTAAATTGTTTCGGAAGTGTACCGCCAAATCTTGACCCCATACCCCCCGATAGAATAACAGCAATATTTTTCATTTTTCCACCATATAATTTTATAAATGCAATAAATATAAGAATCATTAAATATGACACAACATGATATTTAAAATGTTGTGTCATACACAAACAAATAAAATTAATGAATGATCTTCTTAGATAGCTTAATTATTACATTCCCCAGCACTGGCTTTAATATTGGATTAAATGCCGTTTTGCCAGCAAGTCTAACAATTTTTTTATTTGAATCAGAGAAGAACATTTCAGGATTTCGTTCAAGCTTATTGAGAAGTCTTATCTTTCTGCTGTCAGAACTTTGTGCTGCTAAATGTTGATTAATTTTAGCCGGCTCTTTTGTCTTTACTTTTGAAGTATTAGTTGGTAGTACTTTTTGCTTGGCGTTACTAGGTTTAGCAGATAAGGCTTTAGGGTTTTTAAGGTATTCTTGATATTCTTTTTTTATCGAAGGTGTTGATCTTGCTAAACTCATTTTAATAGATCTTGTAAAAGCACCAACTGGTTTTCCTTGTTTTAATAAGGCTAAAGATTCTGAAGTGATTGCCGGTGCAAATTCCCTTAATGCTCCCAGAGATGCTTCAGAGTATAACAAATGAGCCATTGAGTTTACTAATACCGGATCATCTTGATGATCTCTATACCATTCAAAAGCAAAGCTTGAGAAGTGACGCTCAATTGTGCTTACATCAGATGTGAAGGGTAAGCTATAAAATTCGTTTACGAATTTTTTCAAGTACTTACCTAGAGACCAATAGAGTTCAGCATCAAACCTAGCTCGAGCAATAACAGGTACAACTTTTTTTAATTCTCGCTTATAGCCCGTGACAGTACCATGTGGACAATTAGCAAATATAGCCTCGACAGGAATGAGTGATATATTATTAGTGCTATAATTTATTCTAATATCATTATCAATGGATGGGAGAATACTTCGATAATAATAGAATACGCATTCGGAAGGCTTATCAAAAGCATTATCTATAAGTTTTCTTAAACATGTCTGTGTATACCCTCTGGCCCAATATTCTACGAATGCATATTTTTCATCCGGATTGATTTCTTGTTTGATATAATCAATAACGATCTTTCTCTCTTCTTTAGCCTTCTCAATCAAATAATCATGATACTTTGTGGATTTGCTAAAAAACTCTCTGAGTGCAACAAGTTCTGCAGGGCTAATTTTAGAGGATTTATTGAGCCCAGTTTCGGGAAAAAGCTTTTGAAATAAATTATGACTAATACTTAATGAAGAAATTAACTTATCATAATTATCAACACCAACCAAATTACCAAAATTAGAGAAAAACTCATCATCAATACTTTCAATCATTGCAGGAACACGCCATGCTCGACGAGAACCATAAAAATATTTCGTTTTGATATTCAGTTTTTTTAAACTAATATAGGCGTCAGCAATTTCTTTAAGAAAATGTCCATCTCGCGACACAAAATATAATGTTTCAATTCCTCTATCAATGGCATTTCTAATACACCAAGCAACATATGGAACCATATAACCTGAGACATGTGCGTAACAGAAATAATCTTTTTCATTAATACTATTAAAGCGCATTCGAGATAACAGGCTGGTCAGAAGATAAGAATCGTAATTTCGTATTTTATTAATCAAAGCAGTTTCATAAGCATTAATCTTCGGTATTTTATGTATTTGAGATTTTATTCCTAACTCCTTAGCTTTTGTTCCATCTGATGTAGCATTATCACCATAATGAATCCATTCTTTAAAGCGCCAAGGAGAATGGTCTTTATAAACCCTAAGATACAACTGCTGGCTTGCTTTTTGCACACCATACTCAGAGGATAGATATAACGGCAATTTATTTAATAAAGGACTTACGTGAGCCAGCATATTCGAAATAACTTCTTTAGGTAGATACATGTCCGATATTAATACAACCGTTTCATTCTCTTTAACCAGTTGCTCGGCTTTTTTCACCATCTCATCTATGGGAATTACGTTTTCATATTCAGTCTGTATTTCCCAATCCATTAGCTTAGTAATTTGACAGTCATTTAGATTATATACTGATTGTATTCTTGAGAATATGTCTCGATAGCTAATTTCATAATGTCCAATGGTCTTAATCAATAACTCTCGGCAATTTGCTTCTGCTTGCATTCTGATATTAACATAATCAGTATGGAAGATTTCAGGGAACCCCTCATCAGAAGCTTTTATTAATTCCATAACCTTATAAAAAATACCTTTTGGAATTAAGCATTTACGTCCAATGAGAGTATCAAAAACATCAAAACTATAAAACGTTGGCAAAACCCCTTTATTACCAATTTTAAATTGATTTGTTTGATTAATTATATTTTCAAATGTATTTTCATCATCATACGACCAAAATAACTCTTTTATTTTTTCAAGATTATTATCAGAATAAGTTTGATATTCATCAATAGCATCAATTAACTCACCAAAACTTTGACACACTTTTCCTGATGTGTGCGATTGATAATCATAAAGCATGATGTGTTTTTCATCGTCAAAGTCAAAAATATATCTAATGAAATTTTTAACACCTGCAGATACCAAATCATAATAAATTGACGAATAATCTATTATTGCCAAATCAATTTTATTGAAAATTTCATATATATCATTCTTATTATCCCAGAAAATAATATTTCTATATTGACCAACCTGTTTTTGAAGTGTTTTAAAATAAAAATCATTAGATATTTCAGGATGCAATTTAATAATTAGGCATAAATTATTTTTCTCTAGTGTTTTAGATAAAACATTTATATCCTTAATCGCCAAATAGAGGAAATTCTTAGGATTTTTCTCTCTAAATGTCGGCGCGTACAATGCTAGCTTCGTATCTTTAGGCAACCCAGCCTGAAAAATAATATCATGATTATAAGTAACTACAGGCTCGTATAATGATTGATAAATGCAACGCGGGTAACCACCTCTTATAATTTGGTCATCAGTTAAATCCAGCTGTTCTTTAAAATGTTTCTCCATAAATGGAGACGTTACCAAAAAACACATATTATTGCTGAATTGCTCATTATATGTTATGTGCTTTTTGGCGATTCTTTGATATAAATATTCTCTATCAGCCTTCTTCTCTATTTGCTTTAATCCAACACCATGATACAAATTTAATATTTTAGTATTTAATAACTCTTTTGGGTATATTTCCTTACAATGCTCATTTACATAAACACCAGCAGCATTTAATAATTGAGAACCTTCTTTTGATTTAAAATGACATGCATTAAAACCTAACGATTTAATATAGTCGACATTTTTCTGATCACCACTGATATAACAAGCAAAAATATCAGGTCGATAGTTTGAAATATATATAAATAAATATTTCACATTCCCTGTAAATAGACCAGCACTATTAAACAACCAGATGTTATCTTTAGTGTAATTATTAATTACATAGTTAATGTCTTGCATTTATAAAACGCTCTCTGGATTTTTTACTTATGATAAACACCACATAATTGTGGTAATATTACATTTAACTAAAAGTGTGAATATTTATAGTGGAGTTTATAATTCAAATCATGACTTATAGCCTATTCTCTTATTTATTTAAGTCTGGATTATGTACGCATCATATAAAAGGAAAAATATTTATTTTAATAACATACAGTAATTAAAGGTCTATTTAGGTTGATTGTTGTATAACCTTTATTCTTTTTTATACTCCTCTATCCCCTCCTGAACATCCTCAAAAAACCCAACCGCATTATCGTCTTTAAACACAATGGCCACATCACAAAACTCTTTCAATGAATTCAAGCTATGTGAAACCATCAAAAAGCTAGACTCTTTATGCCTTTCTTTAAATAAGTGAGCGCACTTTTCTTTAAACCTGGCATCACCGACTGCGGTTACTTCATCGACGATATAATAATCAAACTTAAATGCCATGCTTAAACCAAAGCCCAGGCGAGATCGCATACCAGATGAGTAAGTTTTGATCGGCATATCAAAGTACTTGCCGAGTTCAGCAAATTCTTCGACAAACTCAATTTTCTCTTTCAGTTCTTCTTGCTTCGCGTATAACCGCGCAACAAATTTTACGTTTTCGCGTCCGGTTAAACTTCCCTGAAATCCACCGGCGAGGCCGACTGGCCATGATATCGTTTTATTGGTGATGATCTTTCCGCTATCGGGGCGGTCAATGCCACCAATCATTCTCAGTAACGTTGATTTACCTGCACCATTACGACCAATAAAGGCAACGCTTTTTCCTGAAGGGATTTCGATGTTTAAATCCTTAAACACATAGTGTCGCCCCGTTGGCGTACGATATGACTTCGTCAAATTCTCAATCTTAATCATGATGTCAGCATTGCCTCCTCACGAGTTCGGTATAACGCCAGACCAATGAACAGGGTTATCAATGTAAACATTGCCAGGTAGTTCAGACTCACGCCTTCGCTAATATAGCCAGGCATAACGGCCTCACGACTTAACTCCACCACATGTACTAATGGGTTCCAGAGAAGATAAGACCAATATTGCTTAGGAATTGAGTGCAGAGGGAACATGATGCAGGAGATGAAATAAAGAGGCTTAAGAAGTATCGGCAGAACCTTTTGCATTTCGGGGAAGGTTTTACCAACGACCATGAATATTAAGCCAATGCTGCATGAAAATATGATCAGCAGACTCCAGGTAGCCACAAGTTGTAAAAAATTTGTTATCTCGAAATATTCGCCTGCCATCCTGACAATGAGCATAAGCAGAATATAAACAGCAACGTAAATCAGCGTCTCAAGCAGGGCGCGCGCAATGATCGTATCGATGGGTTTTACTGGACGATAATTAAACAACCCCTGGTTCGCTTCAATAGCACCGACAGAACGTTTGCTGATACTGCTAAAGATAAAAAAGGGAATCAGGCCATTAAGTAAAAACACCGGGAACGAGATGTCTGGCATCGTGCGGTGCATAATGTAACCAAAAATGCCCAACAGTATCAGCAAATGCGCAGAGGGTTCGAGAATCGCCCACAAATACCCCAGACGAAACTTACCAAAACGTGTTCGTATTTCTCGTAGAAATAATGCCTCTACGGTGACTTTCTGGACTTCAAATCCACTTCTTGCCATTTGATGATGTGATCCTAATCTCTTCAGGTACGCTACCGCCCTTGGCTTAACAGCTACCAATACACTGGAGGTAATACTTGTTTGTAATTGGATAAAATACGTTCAGACGGTTTGGCTTTTTTAATAGCAGCAAACAATTTCAGCAGAAATTATTTCTGCAGGGATAAATTGTTCTATTTCCGTCTTATTTCTTCTAATCCATTCTTCAGGCATGAATGTATTCGGTCTTCTGGTCATTTCAGAAAACTGGCCGTTTTAGAATGTAGAGTTAATTTCTCAGGAAATTATGCGTAACTCTTTTTGCTTAGCCTTTATGGGTAAAAAAGACGTAAAGCACCATGCATTCTGGATTACTCCGGAACGCACTTATTCAAAATGAGTTGTTAATTTCACAAGAAATTATTTTTGCTTTTACTGTTAACTACTGGATTATAACACCACCTATAAATTTTATGCGTAGCAACACCTGCAATCTGTTTTACACCAGAACGCACGAATTTATTACCAATCAATTGTTTACCGAGAAACTATTTCCCTATTTAAAATTCACTCATGTACTTCTTATTTATATCTTCAGCCCCCTCTTTGCGGTCATATTTGTGATATTCGTCACATTTAAACAATGTTATTTAAGTCGCAGGAATAATTCCGGCAGCAATTATTGTTGTCGATTAAAATATATGTCTTGATTATTTATCGCGTTTATTTTAACCAGCGTTACAGCCAGCACTATCCCTCAGTAGATATACCTGAGCAGACATTGTTTCAAATCGACGGATAGTTTCTGTGGAAATTATTTTGCTTACTTAAAATTTCCTTTCTGATTGTCTCCAGGAATTTTAGTAATTTCCAGGCTACACAAAATACAGATCACACAAGAATTATCCTATATGTTTTGACCTATCAATTGCCACGCAATGATTTATTACATCTATTAATGATCATGATGTATTGCCACACTTAAGCATATTTATAGGATGCAGGGCTGCTTCAGGAGAGAACTCGTATCTGTTGTTTTGCAGAACATTCAGTGATGACGGGAATGGGATATTTCTTATTGCAAAAATATTCAATTCGGTGAGTGGATAAGAAGATTATACACTCACCTTTCGGGTTTAATTTCACAGGAAATTTACTGGAACACTTATCCTCTTATCAACTCCAGTCGCTGCACATTCACCATCCCTGGCTTCTCACCTGCGCTGACATCAATTTGTGTCACCCGCAGCGCATACTTTTCATCCAGCGCGTTTAACCAGTTCAGCAGGTCATTAAACACCACAGGATCTATCCAGACCTGGATATTCTCCCCGCGCTCGGCTATCCGCTTAATGACCACTGAATGCGCCGAAGCACTGTCACTGATGACCCGCGATACCTGCGCAGGCGTTGTTGTGGCGGATTTTCGCGCTGCGATAATATCCGGCGCGGCGCTCTTCAGTCGCGCGTTCATCGCCACCAGCTGCTGCAACACCGTCTCCTGTTGCTCAATCCGTTCGCTCAAAGGCTGCCAGATGAGGACGTAATATCCGGCGCTAAACAGAAATACCGCCGCTGCCAGTAACATGCCTTTTTCACGCGGCGAACGCCCCGCCAGGTGTTGTGCCAGCCAGTGTTCGCCACGGCTTAACTGGCGTTCACGCCATTGCTGAAAATAGTGAATAAATTTATCGCGTAACATGTTATTTCCTCCGCAACGTTACGCCGCCGGAAACCGCATCACCCTCTTTCTGTAACGCGTCCTGTTGCACAACATAATCTGCCGCCAGTGCGCTACGCAGTTTGTCGAAACTGGCAAAGTTTGCTGCCCGCAACTGAAGGTGGAGCGTCTGGCGTTTTTGATCAAAGGTGAAACCACGCATCTCGATGTCGGAAAGTGACGCCGTTTTCAGGGTGCTGGCAATCGCTGACAACTCTGCGAGCAGCCTGGTATCGTCGGCCTGCGGGCGATATTTTTTCAGCGCCATCGTCACCTGAGAGCGTAAATTCACAATCCGCTTCTGCTCCGGGAACAACGTTAAGAACTGTTTTTCCGCCTGGGCGCGGCTTTGCGCCACCTGTTCACTGACGCTCCATAACGTCACACCCCGTTCCACTGCCAGCGCAACCAGAATCAGCAATACCGGCAGAGCCATCACCCGCCAGCGCGCCCACTGTTTTCGGTAGCTGACGCGAGGCTGCCATGGTCCAGTTAGCAGGTTTCCTTCCGGTTCTCCATAAGTGGTAATAGCTGGCAGAGCCGTCACTGTCAGGCGTTCGGCGTCTGCCTCAGCCCATGCAGATAGCTCTTCTGGTTCAATGCCGACCACAGTTAGCGAAAGCGGTAAATCCTGCTCATTGAGCTGTGCGCGGAACATAACCGGAGCCAGCGCCCGCCCGGCGCTCCATCCCCGACATTCATCGATGCGGCAGATAACCCGTTGCGCATCGCCAGCCATAAATCCACAAGGAATGGACATCCAGTCCGGCGCGACGGTAGCGCGGGTGATGCCGTTTTCCTGCAACCACTGCGCAATGTTGCGCATATGCTGCTGGTGAATCACTGCCACGGTTGCCAGTTGCTGGTCGATTTTCAACGGGGCGAAATGCAGTTCATCGATATCCTGGTTCAGCTCTTCTTCCAGTAAGGCGGGCAGAATAGTCGGTATCTGCTTACGGAGGACATCAGGCAGTTCAACCTGCCAGACGCTGATCCATTCGCCGGGAATGTAGAGTCGAATCGCATCGGTTTGCAGCCATTGCTGAAGCTGTTCGTTGTCGACGTCAGGCCAGATACCGCACTCCACGTCGGGTGTACGGCGCTGCCAGCGGATGGGGTCGGTGGCGCAAAGCGGGAAAAAAATCTCAAGCATGGAACTCACTCACTTTCTCCTGTCTGATGCCAGAGAACCGAAAAGTGTTGTGGCCCCATGCGGACAATTAACGAGTTCATCGTCAGTTCAATCTCATTCACGGTGATATCCGAACGCAGCCAGAAGTAATTGCTGTCCACGCTCAGGACGGTTTTTAGCTGTTTTTTAGTACGCTCATCGACGTCAGCAAGTAGCGGCTGTGCAAGAAACTGATCGACATCTTCCCAACCCTTTGCCGGACGTTGTTGTAGTAACGCCCGCGCCTGAACAGGGCTTAACCACGGGTCAAACAGCGCCTCAAGAATTACGCTTTGCGTGACGTCTAAGGTGTTGATGTTGATTTGCTGGCGGGTCATCGGCAGCGCACAAACCAGCGGTTTCAGTTTTTGATAGAGTCCGGCGTCCATTCCCTGCACCACGCGCATTTCGCTGATATCGGCCAGCGGTTGATTCGCGGCATAGAACGGCACCGAGCGGGCGAGATACTCGCTGTCTTCACGCCCCAGACGCGTCTGCACGCTGCGATCTTCGTCAATAAACTCCCACAGGCTTTCGGCTATCAGTTCAGCTCGATAAGCAGGCACATCCAGGCGCGAGATCAGGGCAATCAACTGTTGTACCGCGATAGGACGCGACGCCGTCGTCGGCTGAGCGAGAGCATTCAGGTTAAAGCAGGCCTGTGCGTCACGCAGGGTGACGGCAATTTGCCCCTGCGGCAGAGGAAAAAAACGAGGGCCGGATGCCCACGGCTGCGCCAGATGCACGCGTTGTTCATTTTTCAGGCTCAGACTGAGCGCGCTCAGCGCCAGGCTTTCTGCACTGGCGCTGTACCACAGCGCCTGCTGGTACTCCTGCTGGCTGCGCGTTCGCCCAAGTTGTTGTTGCATCCGCCCGGAAAGCGTGATGGTTACCAGCATTATGACCGCCAGCAATATCAGCACCACGACCAGTGCCATTCCGCGTTTTGGTGGTGAGGTGATCATGATAATTGCGGCCCGCGTAACAACCAGATGCGTTCAATCTCGCCCCATTGCGGCGAATGCAGAGTCATGCGCACCGCCACAGGGATCGCCTGCCCTGACGACCAACTCTCCTGCCAGCGTGTGCCGTCGTAGAATTGCAAACGGAGCGAATCCGCCGGGATTAATTTTTGCGTTGTTGGCTTCACGATGCCTGCTGCATCGGTCAGCGGCCAGGCTAACCGTTCGAGATAACCGTCATGAATGCGGTAACCAACGGTAAGCAGATTACTGCGCGGCAGGCGCATCAACGGATTAACCACACCGCCACGTACAAAGCGCATCCCTTCACTCTCAGACGCCAGCACGCCAGCGCCAACCAGTAACGCCGGTTCCCGCTGCCCCTGCTCGCCTCTTACCGGGCGTGGCACCATTTGTGTCAGATCGTGGGTCAGAAAACTCATCGTTTGCTGCATGAGGTTTAGTTTTTGATCGTGTTCGGCGACGGCGCTATTCACGCGCGTAACGCCGTTTGTCACCTGCTGCGCCATCAGTGCCAGCGAGGCAAAAATGGCGATTGCCACCAGCATTTCCAGTAACGTGAAACCAGCGCGAGTCTTTTTCATTGCTGGCCTCCCACGGCGCTGAACCAGGCGCGTCGTGACTGAACCACCGACGAAAAGTCTTCGTGACGGCTGACTTCAATATCCACCGCCTGAAGCAGCGCGTTACCTGTATTCAGCGGTGTGGTTCGCCAGTACCAGCGGCTTCCTGCCATATCGCTCTCGCCCTGATGCCTGACCGCCCGTTGTTCGCGGGTCATCAGGTAAAGTAGAGCGGTCTGGTTTTCAGCTACCCAGCCAGCTACCGTTTTCTCCTCAAGAACTTGCTGATTACTCAGCGCACCGCTGGCAATTTGTAGTACCGCCGTGGCAGCCAGCGCAAAAATCGCCAGCGCGAGCATCACTTCCAGCAACGTAAATCCGCGCTTCATGGCATCCTCTCATCACATTGATTGAGGGATAACGCGCCATCGTGCGCCAGCTTTACCGCCCAACATGCGTTTTGCGCCGCCGAATAGAATCGCAGCGTAAACGGCGTGGCGGGTTCAAAAGGCGAAAAACGGATCTGCGGCGTCTTCTTTTTCGCCTCTTTTTGCAGCTCCAGTTCAATATCGTGCAGCGTCAGGCGACGACGTTGCAGCTCCAGCGCATATTCCTTCTGCCAGATATCACTTCCGGGTTGTAACAGCATCTGCACCTGTTTCGGCACCGTAACCTGTGCCGATAACCGGGTCGCAGAAACGGGCAACCACTGCCCCTGACGACGCTGCATAAACTGGTAGCCAGGCGGGTCGATTAACACACCGAGTGTCTGTCCTTCGATCACCGCCCTGTCCTTAAACTGCGCAAAGCGAGTCAGAAAATCCTGCGCCGCTTTTTTCGCGGGCGATTCAGAATCGGTCGCAAAAGTCTGTACCACGCCCACACTGGCAAGGCCGATAAGGAAAATCACCAGCATGATTTCCAGAAGAGTGAATCCGCGTTCAGGCACTGATTACTGAAACTCCTGCAAATTCCAGTTACCGATATCTGCGCCAGCGCCTTCTCCGTTTTCCTGACCATCCGCCCCTAAGGTGTAAACATCAAACATCCCTTTTTCACCGGGGCTGAGATACTGATAATCATTGCCCCACGGATCTTTTGGCAGTCGTTTAATGTATCCACCTGGACGGTAGTTGCGGGAATCCGCCATATTGGCCGGTTGCTGGATCAGCGCCTCAAGCCCCTGCTCGGTGGTCGGATAACGCCCGTTATCCAGTCGGTACATATCCAGCGCGTTTTCCAGTGCCACGATATCGCTGATGGCTTTTTGCCGATCCGCTTTCTCTTTGTTGCCCAACAGGTTAGGCACCACCAGACTTGCCAGAACGCCAAGAATAACAATCACCACCATCACTTCCAGCAGGGTAAAACCTGCCCGTGGTTTTTGTGTGCGGGATAATGAATTCATGTGATAACTCCGTAAATTACATTCCAACCATATTGTTCAGTTGCAGCATCGGCTCAAGGATGGCGATGACGATAAACAGCACCACGCCCGCCATCATCACCACCAGTGCCGGTTCAAACAGCCCTAACGCCAGTCCTACCTGGGTATCAAATTCCCGCTCCTGGTTGACTGCGGCCTGTTCAAGCATGGTTTCCAGCTCGCCGCTCTGTTCACCGGAGGCGATCATGTACAGCATCATCGGTGGGAACAGGCGAAGCTCCGCCAGCGCGGCGCGCAGACTGCTTCCTTCGCGGACGCGATCTGCCGCCAGCAGCAGTTGTTGCTCGACATAGCGATTTGCCGACACGGCGGCAGCGGTCTGAATGCCTTCCAGCAGCGGAACACTGCTGGCGGTGAGGATGCTTAACGTGCGGGAAAAACGCGCCGTATTCAGCCCGCGCGCAACACGCCCCGTCACGGGCAGGCGCAGCAAGGTTTTATCCCAGCGCAGGCGCATAGCAGGATTTTTGAGTAACCGTTGCCCCAGCACCAGAAGCCCCAGCAAACCTGCCAGCCAGTAAACGCCGCTGGCCTGTAACGCGTCGCTCATGGCGATAAGCGCGCGGGTGGAAGCGGGCAACGCGTGTCCGAGATGATCAAACTGTTCGATAATTTTCGGCACTACCGCCGTCAGCAAAATAGTAACCACGCCCGTTGCCACCACCAGCAATACCAACGGGTAGAGCATGGCCTGCAACAGTCGTGATTTCAGGCGCTGTCGCTGTTCGGTGTAATCCGCCAGACGATTGAGCACCACGTCGAGATACCCGGATTTTTCTCCGGCAGCCACCATCGAACAAAACAGGGAATCAAAGACGCGGGGATGTTCACGCAGGCTGTCCGACAGGGTATAACCTTCCTGAATCCGGCTGCGCAGCGCCATTCCGAGACTTTTCACATGCAGTTTTTCACTTTGCTCACTGACCGCCTGTAAGCAGGTTTCCAGCGGCATTGCTGCCTGTACTAACGTTGCCAGTTGGCGGGTGAACAGCGCCAGATCTGCCGCCGCCACGCGACGATGTGCGTGCCGCCGACGCTGCAACATTCCCCCTGCCGAAGCATTCATCCGGGCTTCAATGTGCACGGGAATGAGCTCTTTACCGCGCAACAACTGGCGGGCATGACGCGCGGAATCCGCCTCAATCATGCCTTTGGTTTTGCGACCATTACGTTCCAGCGCCTGATAGTAAAACAGTGCCATTACGCCTCCATGGTTACCCGCAGAACTTCATCGAGAGAGGTTTCTCCGGCGAGCACTTTCTCGATGCCGTTGCTGCGGATACCCGCAGAGTGTTGCCGGACATAACGTTCCAGCTCCAGTTCCCCGGCCTGACGGTGGATCAAATCACGCAATGTGGCATCCACCACGATCAGCTCATGGATGGCAGTACGTCCGCGAAAGCCTTTGTGATTACAGGCGGGACAGCCCTGCGGATGGTACAGCGTGACGGTTCGCGCATCGGTAATCCCCAGCAGGCGTTTTTCTTCGTCGGTGGCAGGCGCGGGCTGGCGGCAGTCGGTACACAGCGTGCGAACCAGTCGCTGCGCCATCACGCCCGTCAGACTGGAAGAGAGCAGGAAAGGCTCCACGCCCATATCCTGCAAACGCGTAATCGCCCCCACCGCCGTGTTGGTATGCAGCGTGGAAAGTACCAGGTGCCCAGTGAGCGACGCCTGAACAGCGATTTCTGCGGTTTCGGTATCGCGGATTTCACCGACCATCACCACATCCGGGTCCTGGCGCAAAATCGCGCGCAGGCCACGGGCGAAGGTCATGCCGACGCGGGTGTTGACCTGCGTCTGACCTATCCCTTCAATCATGTATTCGATGGGGTCTTCAACCGTGAGAATGTTGCGCGAGTGGTTGTTCAGCTCCTGCAATCCGGCGTACAGCGTGGTGCTTTTGCCGGAACCTGTCGGCCCCGTCACCAGAAAAATGCCGTGGGGTTTGTGCAGTAGCTGGCGCAACTGCGCGGTCAGTTCGTGACTTAAACCCAAACGTTCCAGCGTCAGGCGAGCCTGGTTTTTGTCCAGCAGTCGCAGCACCACGCGCTCGCCCCAGGCGGAAGGCATGGTGGAAACACGCACGTCAATCGCCCGACCGCCCAGCAGCAGCGCAATACGTCCATCCTGCGGCACGCGCTTTTCGGCAATGTCCAGCCGTGCCATCACCTTAATACGCGATACCAGCAGCGAGGCCAGTTTGCGCCCCGGACGCAGCATTTCATGTAATGTGCCGTCAACACGAAAACGGATCACCAGACTCTTTTCAAACGTCTCGATGTGGATATCCGAAGCGCCTTCTTTAATCGCCTCTGCCAGCATGGCGTTGATCAGTTTGATGATCGGCGCATCGTCGTCACTTTCCAGCAGATCTTCCGTTTCCGGCAGCTCTTCTGCGAGGGTAAAAAAGTCCTCGGCAGAACCGAGATCTTCCATCAGCTGGCGAGCCTCGGAAGAGTCCCGCTGCCAGACCGCATTCAGCCGCTGTTCAAATTCGGCCTCATCGATTTGCCGCAGCGTAAAGGGTGTGTTCAGCCCCCGCTGTAGCTCCTGCAAAACAGAGAGCGACAGCGGATGCACATGGAGGATCTCCAGCGACGCTTCGCACCATGCCACCAGGCTAAACCGGCGGCTGAAACTGTAGGGCAGACGCACGGTGTTAGCGGTGGTTTCCTGTGCTGCAGGCACCATTAACGCGTTCTCCCGGCATTGAGGAACGCGCGTACTTCCGGCGGTAAGGTCTGGTTTTGCGCTGGCAGTACCGGCTGCGCGGTGTGCGGCATCAGGCTTAAGCCTTGCTCATCGCGATAGATCTGCTCGGCGCGCATATAGTTATATTTGCGCTGCGACACGCCGTCTGCCGCCATACCGTCACGCAGAATGGTCGGGCGGATAAACACCATCAGGTTACGTTTTTCTTTTTTATCTGCCGTCGATTTAAACAAGTTACCAATCAATGGGATATCGCCAAGCAACGGCACTTTCGCCACACTTTCTCCCGCCTGGTCGTCCATCAGACCGCCAAGCACGATCAGCTCACCATCGTTAGCCAGCACGGTGGTTTTCAGTTTGCGCTCACCAAACACCACGTCGAGGCTGGTCTGTCCTTCCACCTTCGAGACTTCCTGCTCAATCACCATCTGTACCGCGTTACCTTCGTTAATCTGCGGCGTAACTTTCAGCATGATGCCGACTTTTTTCCTCTCTACGGTGTTGAAAGGATTGCTGTTATTGGAGCCAACGGTAGATCCGGTTAATACCGGAACATCCTGCCCCACCATGAAGAAGGCTTCCTGGTTGTCCAGCGTGGTGATGCTCGGCGTGGAGAGGACGTTCGAGCTGGAGTCATTTTTAACCGCCTGTACCAGCGCCATCCAGTCGCCTTTCACCACGCCAACCGCCGTACCGCTAAAGCCGGAAAGTAGCTGGGCGAGCGTGGAGAGATCGCCGTTGGTATCCGGGTTAATGGTGGTGGCACCGTTTTCGCTGATCACCGTGGAGCCTTTCTGCGGTTTCGCCTGAGAAATCGCCGCCCCCAGCGTGCCGATAGGGATCTGCGTGCCGTTGGCAAACTGCATTAATCCGGCATCTTTCGACGCCCACTGCACACCGAAGTTGATATTGCTGCCTTCGGCAACTTCCACGATCAACGCCTCGACATGCACCTGAGCACGGCGAATATCCAGTTGTTCAATCACGCTTTGCAGCGACTGCATGATGTCCTGCGGCGCGGTAACAATCAGGGCATTACTGTGTTTACTGGCGGCGATGGAGACAACCTCACGCCCGCTACCGACCGTGCCTTCCGCCTCTTCTTTAGCGGCGGTGAGCGTGCCGCTGACCTGTTTCAGAACATCGACCAGATCTTCGGCTTTGCTGTATTTGAGATAGAACACCTGGCTGTTGCCGCTGCGCTCCATTTCTGAGTCCAGACGACGGATCAGGCGGCGCATTTTATCCCGCGTGGCGGGATCGCCGCTGATAATCACGCTGTTGGTGCGTTCATCGGCGACAATCTGTGATTTCAGCGTCGCTGGCTGGTTCTCGCCGCTGTTTTTGGTCAGGCTTTCCAGCACGCGGGCAATTTCCGAAGCCGAGGCGTTATCCAGCGGGATCACCTCTTCAGTGCGATTTCCCGCGTGATCCACGCGCTGGATCACTTCCGTCAGCCGTTCCACAACCGAGGCGCGTCCGGTAAGCATAATCACGTTGGAGGGATCGTAATTAACAACGTTGCCTGAGCCTGCGCTGTCGATCATCTGGCGCAAAATCGGTGCCAGTTCGCGGACCGACACATTACGTACCGGCACTACTTTGGTGACCATTTCATCGCCCGCGTAGTTGTCGCTGCCTTCACCGACCAGCGGCAGCGGCTCGACTTTCGCGGCGCTGGATTTCACCACCTTCAGCACATCGTTTTCCATCGGTACGACGGCATACCCCTGCGCTTCCAGCAGGTTAAGGAATAGCTGGTAATACTGGCGTTCATTGAGCGGGGTCATGGTACGAATACTCACTTTCCCCTGCACGCCCGGCCCCATAATGATGGTTTTATTAAGGTTAGCGCCGACGGTTTCGATGAACGATTTCAGGTCGGTATCTTTAAAATTGGCGGTAAAGGTGGCTTCTTCCGCCCAGACCGGTGAACTACATAATGCCGCTGCCAGCACCAGCGGCAGTAAACGCTTTTTTGTTTTGAGGCCAGTTGTCTTCTTACGCCAGACCGACAACGTAATATCACGCCAAAACACGATGAATGATTCTCCTGGATTAAATGCGGTTAGCGCAGCGCGATGGAAATGTCGTAGCGCGCACCCTTGCGTAAAACCGTAAGTTGAATGGAATCCATTGAAGGTAACTGCCGCATCAGAGCAATCATTGCTCGTGGATCAGTAAAATCCTGCTGATTTAACGCAATGGCGATATCGCCTTCCTTGAAACCGCTGGCATCGAACAGAGAACGATCTGCCCCCGGTTTCACTGCATAACCGACAATCCCCTCCTTACGCACGGGCGTAAGCTGGATATAGTTAAAAATTTTCTGCGGATCTTTCGCCAGCGCCTGACGCACGGCAGCCGGGATCTCAACTGGCGCACTGACAGCAGGTTCAGCAACAGCTGGCTTTTCTTCGTCACTGACAGCTTTTTTGTTGGTCACGGCAACGGTGGAACGCTCCTCTTCTGCCAGACTGAGGCGCTCTATTTTTCCCTGATAGCGCAGCATCACATGGTCGCGGTTGATTTCCTCAATCACCGCGTTGTGAGAGCCAAGCGTTTCACCCTGCAAATAGACCTGCTGTTTGCCGCCTTCTTCAATAACCGCACCGGGTCTGGCACCAAAGGCGATCCCGCGCAGCACCACGTTAAGACGCGTTTCTGCCACCGGCGCTGGTTCGGGTTGTTTTACCGGCGCGGCGACGGGCTGATATTTGCCAAACCAGTTTTGCTGGCTGATTAATTGCACGTCTTTTTTATCGAACGTTTTTGCATCCGCACGTGCCGGTTTATTCGCCGATGGGGAAACCGCCGTATATTCCGCAGAAAAGGAGATATAGCGCCAGAGTGAATACGCCATTTTTGCAGAAATAATAAGCAGCACCAGCCAGAACATCGCGCGTACAATTTTTCGCAGATGCTCTTTGTCTGTATTAAGAGATTGTCTCTGGCTAAGAGTGTGACGAATTTTAGTCAGCCACTGAATGAGATAAATTCGTGCGTCACGAAAAACAACCCGCGCCAATTTATATACCCGACATTATGCTTTGACTATTCCACAGGTGGTACGATCCAGTTTCCGCTGATACTGGTTACCTGTACGTGTATCATTAATCGTTATGCTGTAATTAATTCCCTCAGTGATCATTAATTTCACCGTCGGGTCAGCGCACATTTGTCGTTGATAGCTGTTTAAAAAGGCGTCAGGCGTTTGCGTGGTTTGAGTACCCGCTTCGCTGATAATGGTCATTTTTACCGTCGCACCGCTACTTTGCGCCAGCACTAAGGTATATCCCGCAGATTTAATTGGCAGGTTTTGACTGATATTTTGCGCCTGTTTTTTCGCCAGTAAACTGGCGTTTTCATTATGGCTGGCGCAGCCACTTAATAATCCTGTAACGCTCAACAATAGCGATATTAATACCCTCCCTGGCATTTGTTTTATCGACATGGTAAATAATCTCTAAGGTTATTAATAAGAGTAAAAATGTCACTTCGATAATGACGTGGTTATCATTAAAACAATGCCTGTAGATAAAGTGTTGCTATACCGCCCAGACTTAAACACGGTCCAAAAGGCAGTGTGGTTGATCCTCTTTTTGTAATAACGGCATATATCAGGCCGCAGCATGAGGCGATTAAAGCAACATTGGGCAGCGACAACGCCCCCACCCAGCCACCTAAAGCGGCGAAGAGTAATACATCGCCCATGCCTAATGCTTCTTTACGCAGAACTATTCCGGCTATCCAGCGCAGCGAGTAAAAAGTGATAAACCCCACCAGTACGCCGGTGACTGCGTCTTGTAGCGTTAACGGACTCTGCTGCGCCCATGCCGCAATCAGCCCCGTCCACAATACGCCCTGAGTAAAGACATCGGGCAGCCATTGGTTATCGAGGTCGATGACACTCGCGGCAATCAGCCAGGCGGATAATATCATCACCGCCAGCCCCCATCCACTTTCCGGCCAGACCAGACTCGCCAGCAAAAAAGCGAGTGCCGTCAATAACTCCACCAGCGGATAACGCTTGCTGATTTTCGCCTGACAGTCACGGCAGCGCCCTTTGAGCATCAGCCAAGAGAGCAGCGGAATGTTGTCACGAACGCGGATGGTCTGCTGACAATGCGGACAGTGCGAACGTGGCAGCGCCAGGCTTATTTTTGACTGCGCACTCGGCGTTTCACCCTGAAACTCCGCCATTTGTTGGCGAAGCATGATGGGGTAACGCCAAATCACCACATTCAAAAAACTGCCGATGATTAATCCACCAACGGTTGCCAGGATGGGCATCACCGCTGGATATTGCTGAAAAACATCAAAATGCATGGTTAAAGGTTATGTGTTGTAACTTGCCGGATGCGGCGTAAAACGCCTTATCCGGCCTACAGGTATCTGCCAACGCAAGTAATTGCGGCTTTCCCTGTAGCTCCGATAAGTTGGCGCATCGGGCATATGTGTTAACCCGATGCGCCTTATTTCATGCCTACAGGCTTACTCGGCTGACATCTTATGCTCGGTAACCTTGTTAATGGTTTCCGGCCCTTGCTGCGGTTTCGGCAGACCAAGCGCCGCGAGCGTGTTGTAAGCCGACTGGCTCACGCCGCCCTCGAAGCTCATCTCGCTCGCCCCCGGAAGCTGGTAAGCATTCGCGCCCGGATTCCATTTCTTAAAGAACTCCGAAAGATCCGCCTGTGCGACCCAGGAGGCACACAGCATCAGCGTGTCCGCAGCGTTACCGTTGGATTCGGCACAGTAATTTTTTTCGCCAAACTTAGTTTTACCAACCTCATCGCCGCGCGCTTTACGGTGCATCAACTGGAACAGGTTCCAGCCTTTCATCCCTTCACGATCGCTGTAGAACGCTGGCAGTTGCCCCTCTGGATACCAGTTCTTGATATCAAAGTTTTTCTCTGCCCACTCCTTCAGCTGTGCGTACATCAGCAGACGGTCACCCGCACCGCCGCGTGCCCATGCCTGACCGTTGCTCTCCTCCAGATATTCCGGCGCAACGGTAATATCGTCAGCGACACGGTTCATCTTGCCGAGATAGCGATCCTGCATGTACAGCGCCAGCACGTTGTTCGCTACTTCAGTTGCGCCCGGTACAGTCAGCGGCGTTTCTGCAGCGTTGTGCCCTACTTCGTGCCAGATCAGCCAGTCGTTCAGCGGCGTCGTCGGCAGCGTGGTGCTGTTCGTCGAGAAGCTGCTGTTCATTACCGGATAACCAGAGTGCGCATCACCAATGGAGATCTGCACATCGTTGGCGAAACGATGTTTGTGACCCGTCAATGCTTTATAGGTAAACATCCGGTGCTTACCTTGCTCGCCATCACGACCGTAGAAGTCATTCATCGAGCTGGCAAAAGTATCCAGATCTTTAGCGAATTCTGCTACGCCACCAGTGAAATTGCTGGCCTCAAGGTTCTTCTTCGGCGTGGTATAGACGAAAGAGTCTGACTCCAGCTCACCCAACGGCGCCGGTGAGTTCAGAGCGTTTTTCCATTTACCGTCTTTATAGAACGGCGCTTTTACTACTCCGGTAAAGGTGAAGCTGGCAGATTTATTATTCTCCTTGCTGTCGCCCTTGATATAAATCAGACCACCGTAAGGAACCGTAAACTTCACCGTACCATTAGCCTCCAGAGTATACGTTTTAGTCACTCTTGGCGGACGGTTCAGAGCAACTTCATGCTTCTCACGTCCGGTAAGGTCGTCGGCCAGCGCCACGGTGACAGTCACAGGAACGTCCGCATTGGACTTAATGGTGACCTCTTTTTGAGCCGGAGCCCACAGACCAGTAGACTGCATGTTACCCGCAAACCATTTGGTCGGATTCGAGTACAGGCTGATGGTTTCAGTAACATTCTCAACTTCAGCCGATACTGCTCCCGGATACTTCTCGACATCAACTTTGATGTTCAGATCCCACCAGGAACGCCCCAGCATCAGGCGCGTCAGCGGTTTTTCCATATAGTTGAGCGGATAGCTTGGGTTCATCATCCCCGCTTTGGCAGTATTATCTCCGTAGATCATCTTGTTATCGACAAGCGATTGTTTCAGCTCTGCGGAGCACTGCGTGCCTTTGGTGTAAGCATTGTTGGCGTAGCAGTTCAGGAACTCGGTGAACGTTTTAAAGCCCAGCTCGTCATCCTTGCTGCTGTCATAGCTGTATTCAATTTCATTCCACAGCCAGACCGACATGTTCTGGTACAGACGTTCCAGATCGACGCTGCTCAGACGCTCACCTTTGCGACCATTGGTACGGAAATAAAGCTCGTGTTGATACAGGCGCTGAATGTTGGTGCCTAAATCCGCCGCCTGCACCATCGCTTTCGCGGTGTCGGCGCTGAGATTCAGTTGCGTATAGCGCGGAACAAACATGCCCCCGGTTACCGGAACACCCGTGCCAGGGCGATGTTCCAGGCAGTTGACCTCGTAGTGGTAAGTCGAATCAGTACACTCTTTCAGCCCCGGGAACGCGGCGAAAATTTTCTCCTTCGCAGCCTTCAGAGAATCCTCCGTTTTATGATCGGCTTCATCAATAAAGGCATAACGCGTTTCCTGTTTGCCATCTACATCTTCCAGCCAGCTGGCAACTTCCAGCTTCGGTTTGTCATCAGGTTTGTTTTCTACCTGATATTTCCACTTAACTTCCCCTGTATCACTATCGATGGTGTACGGCAGCGCACCGTCTACGGCAGGATAACGTTCATAGACCCAAATGCCCGTTGCGCGCTGCTGACGAACGCGATCCGGATACCCTTGAGGATCGTTATTCACCACCGACTTGTTCAGTGCCATTGACAGGCCTGCGGCATCAAGCAGACGCACAAAGCCGGACGCGCTCTCTTCCTTAAGATTGCTCATCACGTTTTCCATGATCAGCACCGATCCGCCTTTGTTCAGATAGGCGATCAGATCCGTCACATCCTGCTGAGTCAGCTTCGGTTTGCTGGTATCTGCACGCAGCGGGATTGCATAGGGATCGTTACCCACCTGAGTCACATACTCAAAGCCGTTGAGGATCAGCAGCGGCATTTTCTGCGGATCGAGATCGCCATAGCTACTTAAATGCTCAACGGAGATACCCGTAAAATCCGGATGGAAGCCGAACTCAGCACTGTTTCCTGTAACCTGACCATGACGTTTGAAATAGACGGTATCCAGGTTGGTGCCCACGGTCATGCTGGTTTTCGCGTCTGGAGTCCAGCTATTGTTAGACAGATAGCGCAACACGTTCTGCATAAAGTGCTTCATGTCATTTGAATCACCGTTACGCATACACTGACCGTTTTTATCAACACCGCCTTCCCAGCTGTAACCGTTCGGGCAACGCAGGATGCTGTTGTAGTGCGGGTTACCGATAACCATCAGTTTGCCCTCACCAACTTGCCCCAGCGAGATAAACGGCAGGTTGAAGGTGGCAGTTTCGCGTGTCACGTTCTCCGGTCGCACAATGGAAGGCGCTTCCGTAATGTACGCCAGCTCGTTTTTATCCCAGGCGCGTTTTTCGCCAAACGCCAGCCAGTAGTTTTTATCATTACGCGCCATCAGAATCGGGAATGCCGCGTTGGAGATATTCACCACCGCCTGACCGCGCGCATTACCGGTGCTACCATAGAAGTTGGTAGAGTCATGGAAAACGTGGAATTTCGTCACTGATTTGTAATCTTTATCCACACCCCACAGCTTGTTGATAACGCCCTGAATCTGACCTTCGTTAACATTGCGTGCAGTCAACGAGAACCAACGTTGAGAGTTGCAGCCCCCAAGGGAGTCACAAATCGCCGTATCAATCTCTTTAGCCTGCCCGGATTTAAGTTGCTCAAGAAATTCGTTCTTCCGCTCAAAGGTTTGATCGCCTTCGCTCAACGTCTCGCCATTGGATAACGAGAGATTGATAATCTCGTTGATCACGTTGGGATACTCGGCAAAGACCTGGCGCACTACATCCGGCACTTCACGCTCATCATTTTTTCCGGCCTGGGAGTAACGATGAATAAGTTGATCGATATTTGCCCCGCGAACTTCATCGCCCAGTTCCGTCAGTGCAATAGTCGACTTATTGCCGCGTACTGAGCCCAGTTCAAAGGTGTCGATGCCAAAGGAGATGGTTTCACCCCAGCTGAAGTTGAATTTGCCGTTTTCACCAGTTACGCCACGGCCTGAGCTGGTGTAGTAATTTACGCCAACCACACCATTGCCCAGGCTGTCGACCAGTCGACCTTCAGAAAGAATGATTTCCGTAGGTTGATACTGATAAAACTGTTCCGCGTTAGCCGACACGAAGGAAGCGTTCAGATCCGGCTTTGTTCCCGGCGTCGTGACGGGCACTACCGGTGAAGTATGAGTGGATGGCGCCTTATCGGTCGCGGCATTGTTTTCCACCTCTTCATTGACCAGCTTTTTGAACTCTTCCGGAGTCAGATCGATTTGCTTATACAGCGAGTCGAAGCGTTTACTCTCGATCACCGAGGAGAACGTCAGGCAAACCTGTTCTGTATCCGCCGGACAACTGTTCATGGAGGTTACCAGCGAGAGCGCATTGCTTTTCTTGTCGTCGGACTCCGCCAGTTCTTGCGAGTCCTCAAGGCTAAACGACACTTTTTCAACCGCACGCAGGCTACGCGCAGCTTCTGACTGAGTGTTGAAGGTGGCAATTGTCGTGTTACCCGCTACGCAAGTAACGTCCTCGCCAGGTGTAAAAGTAAAGCCGTCGCTGGATTCACCATTACATTTAGCACCGATTACCCGCTGGCTTCCGCCCAGGGTCAGATAACCCGTTTTCGTAGGAACAGGTTCTGGCTCCGGTTCTGGCGTTGGCTCTGGATCAGGTGTCGGGTCCGGAGTAGGTTCAGGCTCCGGCGTCGGCTCCGGGTTTGGTGTTGGATCAGGTTTCACTTCCGGCAAAGACCCTGTTCCAGAATCTACAGGCGGAGTATCGGAGGACGATCCTGAACCACCGCCATCACAACCGGCTAACAAGGTTGCGCTTAAAATAGCCGCTAAAAGCGATTTCTTATATTTAAATTTCTTATTCATTAATAACGCAAGTGACAAAATAAAGTTAAAAGATTCGTAACTGGGGAAATAGTTTTATGCTTTATCTTCTCTAATAATTTCCTCCATTCTTAAGAAAACTGCATTATTGATAACGAAACAGGTAAAATTTATAAGAATATCCCCTATACGATGTCAGTCGGGGTATTTATCAAAAGATTTAACAAACAAAAAAGTAACAATTATTCACAATGTGACTATCTCAAGTTGTTGATAGTTTTAACGATTGCGATTGCAAAAGCAACAGATAGCACGGTGTTTACTCATCAAGCGAACATAATTAATACAGACTTGTTTTGCGGGACAAAAAAATAGATATTCTCACGCGCTTAATTATTTAGCGGGTTATCTGAACACAAAACATTATTGCCGCATAGATAATAAATCGGGAAATGATTTTTTAATTAATAAGACAGAATAATGTAACCAGAAAAGAATGAAGCCGGATGGTATTGACGATCATCCGGCTTTGTTGACTTACGAGACTAACATTCCGGTAAACACATACGCCTGCAACAGCGTGATAATGCCAATAACGCTGGCAAAGATCAGACTGTGTTTCACAGTGTAGCGGAACAGTTCAGATTCTCGGCCCACCATGCCTGTTGCGGCGCACGCCACGGCGATAGATTGCGGAGAGATCATCTTGCCGGTCACGCCGCCGCTGGTGTTTGCTGCCACCAGCAGGGTGTCAGAGACGTTGATTTGCTGCGCGGTGGTTGATTGCAGTGAACCAAACAGGGCATTCGAGGATGTGTCCGAGCCGGTAAGGAATACCCCCAGCCAGCCAAGGAACGGTGAGAAGAACGGGAACATCACGCCAGTGCCCGCCAGTACCAGCGCCAGCGTGGTAGACATGCCGGAATAGTTGGTCACGAAAGCAAATGCCAGCACCATGCCAATCGACAATATCGGCCACTTCAGGCTAATTAGCGTTTCGGCAAAGACGCCAATGCCTTTCTTGATCCCCACGCCGAGAATGAAGATAGAGATAATCGCCGCAATAAAAATAGCGGTGCCGCCAGCAGAGAGGGGGTCGAATTTAAACACCGCATCCATTGGCGTTGGCTGGGCGACAATGGGTGCCGCTTTCAACACTTGTTGATGCAAATGAGGGATCTGGAAATTAATCACCAGCGAATAAAACGCGCCGCCCGGAGCAAATAACGCTTTAAATGGCTTCATCGTCCAGATGGTGACCAGCACCGTTAAGATTAAAAAGGGTGACCAGGCGCGAATGATTTGCCCCAGACTATATTCTGAAGGCACGGGACCGCCAGAAGACGGTTTATTCACCACCATCGCACCTGCGGATTGCCCCATGCTGATTGCCGTTTCGGTATTTTTCGGTCGCCAGACTTTAAGGAATAAAGAAAGTGAGACGATACTCACCAGCGCCGAAGTAATATCCGGCAGTTCAGGACCAATGTAGTTAGAGGTAAAGAACTGGGTAACCGCAAAGCTACCACCCGCAACCAGCGCCGCTGGCCACGTCTCTTTCACCCCTTTCCAGCCGTCCATCATCGCCACCAGCCAGAACGGTACAAGAACTGACAGGAACGGTAACTGACGTCCCGCCATTGCACCGATGTCGAACGGATCGATTCCCGTTACCTGACCGGCGACCAGAATCGGCACGCCCAACGCTCCAAACGCCACCGGCGCAGTGTTGGCAATCAGGCACAGCCCCGCCGCGTATAACGGTTTGAAGCCCAGCCCCACCAGCAACGCCCCCGTAATCGCCACCGGTGCACCAAAGCCAGCCGCCCCCTCCAGCAGCGCGCCAAAGGAGAAACCAATCAGTAGTACCTGCAAACGTTGATCGTCGGTGATGGAGATAACCGAGCTGCGGATAATATCAAACTGCCCGCTGGCAACGGTTAATTTATAGAGGAATACCGCTGCGACAATAATCCACGCAATCGGCCATAAGCCATAAATAAAGCCATATCCCGCAGCAGCAAATGCCATATCAATCGGCATTTTAAAGGCGAATATCGCAATCAATATCGATAATATAAGGGTTATTGCTCCGGCGACATGTCCTTTCAGACGTAATACCGCGAGTGCAACGAAGAAGAATATTATCGGGATCAAGGCGACCAGAGCGGATAGCCCCAGTCCTCCCATCGGCATATACATTTGGGTCCAGGTAACCATATTGTTCAGTCTCTTATTATCTTTATATGCTTGATATACTTAAGGTTGTAATAAGCAAAAGAGGACTGAACTGTAAAATATAGGGGTTATACTTTACAGCAACAGCACGCCGCTAACGCAATTGCTACCTCTGGCATAACAAGTATATCGGGTAAGGGTTTCTGTTCCGCACACGCAGGCGCAGAGTATCGTTAAGATGTCCATATTGTTGTTTTAATCCCGCTAGTGATGCGCTACGGGTATTTAATATTGTTAAACCCTGATAATCGCTCCGGTTATTTCCGGGATAAATGTACTACCGCAGTAACTATAATAGCCCCGACAATAAAACTTGCCGGGGCTTTTGCTATTGCTATTAATGACTTTCTTTTTCGCGTAAACGCCAGGCGTGTAATAACGGTTCGGTATAACCGTTTGGCTGTTTCACGCCGAGGAAGATTAAATCACTGGCGGCTTTAAAGGCACACGAGTTAGCGAAATTCCCCACCATCGGACGATACGCCGGATCGCCAGCGTTTTGCTGATCCACCACTTTCGCCATATTCTCCAGCGACGCCTGCACCTGTTCTTTAGTCAGAATACCGTGACGTAACCAGTTGGCGATATGCTGGCTGGAGATGCGCAGCGTTGCACGGTCTTCCATCAGCGCCACGTTGTGAATATCCGGCACTTTTGAACAACCAATCCCCTGCTCCACCCAGCGCACCACATACCCCAGAATACCCTGTACGTTGTTGTCCAGCTCTTGTTGGATCTCTTGCGCCGACCAGTTAGCGTTTTCAGCAACCGGAATGGTCAGCAGATCGTCCAGCAGCGGTTCAAATTCAGCATTGAACTCTGTGTTGGCAATGTTGGCTTGCACGCTCTGTACGTTGGTTTGATGGTAGTGTAGCGCATGGAGCGTAGCGGCGGTCGGCGACGGAACCCAGGCCGTGTTCGCCCCGGCACGCAGCTGATCGCCCTTCTGGCTGTACATGTCTGCCATCAGATCCGGCATTGCCCACATACCTTTACCGATTTGCGCTTTACCGCGCAGCCCGCAGAACAGACCAGACAGCACGTTATTACGCTCGTAGGCTTTGATCCACGGCGTCGATTTCATCTGGTTTTTACGCAACATCGGCCCCGCTTCCATCACCGAATGCATCTCATCACCGGTACGGTCGAGGAAGCCGGTGTTGATGAACGCCACGCGGTTGCGCGCCTGGGCGATGCAGCTACGCAAGTTCAGCGAGGTTCGGCGTTCTTCATCCATAATGCCCATTTTCAGGGTATTCGGCGCCATGCCGAGCATTGTCTCAATGCGGGTAAACAGTTTGTTGGCGAACGCCACTTCCTGCGGACCGTGCATTTTCGGTTTCACAATATAGACGCTGCCGGTACGCGAGTTTTTCTGCACTTTTAAATCATAGAGGGCAATCGCGCCTGTCATGACACCATCAAGAATGCCTTCCGGGATTTCATTGCCTTCGCTGTCCCAAATCACAGGAATGGTCATCAAATGACCCACGTTGCGGATAAACAGCAGCGAGCGCCCGTGCAGAGAAATTTCAGAGCCGTCGGCAGCAGTGTACTGACGATCGTCATTCAGTTTACGCACGATTTGCCGACCGTTTTTCTCCATCTTCTCTTGCAGAGTGCCCTGCATCAGCCCCAGCAGGTTGCGGTACAGCAGGATTTTATCTTCCGCATCAACCGCAGCGACCGAATCTTCGCAGTCGAGAATGGTACTGATGGCAGCTTCGACGATAACATCGTTGATGTGCGCCGGATCGTCTTTGCCAATCCGCCCGTTGGCATCGATTTGCAGCTCGATATGCAAACCGTTATTTTTCAGCAAAATGCAGCCCGGCGCAGCGGCATCACCACGATAACCGACAAACTGCGCCGGGGTACGTAACGTGGTTTCCGTGCCATTTTTCAACTGGATACGTAATTGTTTATCGACCACGCTAAACGCCACCGCATCCTGATAGCTGCCATTTTCCAGCGGCAGTGATTCGTCGAGAAAACGCCGAACCCAGGCGATAACCTGCTCGCCGCGCTGCGGATCGTAGCCGCTGACCATCGCCCCTTCCTGCGGGATGATGTCGCTGCCGTATAACGCATCGTACAGTGAGCCCCAGCGAGCGTTCGCCGCGTTCAGCGCGTAGCGGGCATTCATTGCCGGAACCACCAGCTGTGGCCCCGCCTGACTGGTAATTTCACTGTCGATGCCCGTGGTTTCCACCGTCACGTGCTCCGGTTGCGGCACCAGGTAGCCCAGTTCACGCAGGAAAGATTTATAGGCCGCTTTGTCTTTTACCGGCCCCGGATTGCTGCGATGCCACTCGTCGAGCGCCGCCTGAATGCGATCGCGTTCTACCAGCAACTGACGATTTTCTGGCGCCAGATCGTGAACAATCTCATCAACATTGCGCCAGAACGCGGCAGCATCCAGTTCCACACCCGGTAAAACTTCTTCATCCACAAAACGTTTAAAATTGGCGTCAATGCGTAAACGGCCCTGGGTTATGGTCTCACTCATTATTTATCTCCTCGTTTTCGCTTATTTCGCCAACACCGCTGCTGCCGCTTTCGCGACCTGCGCATCCTGTGCTCCGGTTAAACCAGAAACGCCCACGGCACCAATAATTTGCCCATCAACAACAACCGGTACGCCGCCTTCCAGCGACGTCAGTAACGGCGCAGTCACGAACGCGGTACGTCCGTTGTTCACCATCTCTTCATAGCCCTTAGTTTCACGACGCCCCAGCGCGGCGGTACGCGCTTTCTCCTGGGAGATGTAAGCCGCAATTGGCGCGCAATCATCCATGCGGCTTAACGCCAGCAGATGACCGCCGTCATCGGCAACAGCAATGGAAACAGACCAGTTATTTTTCTGCGCCTCTTCCTGACCTGCGGCAATAATTGCACTCGCCATTTGCTGGCTAAGAATGACTTTAGTTTTCATTTTGTTATTCCTTTTCAAGAGCTTGTTCTACAATTTCAATCCAGTGACGCACAGAGGTACGACCGGCGCTCGCCAGATGCGTCTGGCAACCAATGTTGGCGGTGACGATCATTTCCGGTTTGCCGCTTTCCAGTGCATTCATTTTGTTATCCCGTAGCTGGCGCGCCAGATCGGGATGCGTTAACGCATATGTTCCCGCCGACCCGCAGCACAGATGGCTGTCGGGAACGTCGGTTAAGGTAAATCCAAGACGAAGTAACACTTTTTCCACTTCGCCGTTCAGCTTTTGCGCATGTTGCAGAGTACACGGGCAGTGGAAGGCCAGTTTTTTATCGCCGCGAATTGCCAGTTTTTCCAGCGGTTCCTCGCGCAACAGTTCGACTAAATCGACCGCCAGTTCACTGACCTGACGCGCTTTATCGGCATACAGCGCATCGTTTTTCAGCATCTGCCCATACTCTTTGACGAACGCGCCACAGCCGCTGGCAGTCTGCAAAATAGCCTCGGCACCTGCTTCAATCGCGGGCCACCAGGCATCAATGTTATTTCGCGCACGCGCTAAGCCCTTTTCCTGCGCATTAAGATGATAGTCCACTGCCCCACAACAGCCTGCTTCGTTAGCTGGCATGACGCTGATCCCCAGACGATCCAGCACCCGCGCGGTTGCCGCGTTGGTGTTGGGCGAAAGCGTAGGCTGGGCGCAACCTTCCAGCATTAAAACCCGACGCTTATGGCGCAGCGGTGGACGTGGTTTGGCCTTCACGGTTTCGGCGGGCAGTTTTGCTCTGAGCTGCTCTGGCAAAAACGGTCGTAGCACCAGGCCTACCTGCGTCAGCGCACGGAAGACCGCCGGGCGCGGCACCACCTGGCGTAGCCCTTCTCGCAGCATTCGCTCCGGCAGTGGGCGTTTCACTTTCTGCTCGACAATATCACGCCCGATATCCAGCAGAGTGTGATAGCGCACACCAGAAGGACAGGTGGTTTCACAGTTGCGGCAAGTGAGACAGCGATCGAGATGCTCCTGCGTTTTAAGCGTAACTTCGTTGCCTTCCAGCACCTGTTTAATCAGATAGATGCGCCCGCGCGGCCCATCCAGTTCATCCCCCAGAAGCTGATAGGTTGGGCAGGTTGCGGTACAAAATCCGCAGTGAACACAGGCGCGCAGGATGCTGTCGGCTTCCAGCGCCCGCGCGTTCTGACGCATCTCTTCGGTTAATCGGGTTTGCATAGCCTGCTCCTCAAAGTTCCGCGTACATGCGACCGGGGTTAAACACGCCGCAAGGGTCGAGCTGCTGTTTAAGCTGCTGGTGATAGCGGAATAAAGGAGCCGGTAGCGGAGCAAAGCCGCCATCTCCGGCACTAAAGCGAGTCGCATGACCGCCAGCGTTACGGGCGATGCGGTGGATTTGATTGTCATCGGCTGTCGATTTCAGCCAGCGTAACGCGCCGCCCCAGTCGATCAGTTGCTCGCCGGGTAAATCCATCATAGGCGCATCGCTGGGTAATGAAATGCGCCATAAGGTACCTGGTAACGAGAAGAACGGCAGTTGTTGTTCACGCAATTGCTGCCAGAACTGACCCGCAACCTCTTCGCCCCCCAGCAGTTCACGCGCTGCTTTTACCGATCCTTCGCCGCCCTCAAGGCGGATCCACAACGCATTGTCGAAGTAACATAAGCCACTAATGGGTAGCGGCTGGAGTTGCCACTGGGCGATTTCGTTCATGGTTTCTTGCAGGCTGATTTCCCGACGCAGGCTCAGGGTGGCGCGCGGTCGCGGCAACACTTTCATTGAGATTTCAGTGAGCACACCAAGACAGCCGTAGCTTCCGGCCATTAACCGTGAGAGATCGTATCCGGCAACGTTTTTCATCACTTCGCCACCAAAACGCAGATGTTTTCCAGTGCCGGTAATGATGCGCGTGCCGAGGACAAAATCGCGGACCGAACCGCTCCACGGGCGACGCGGCCCCGCCAGTCCGCAGGCAACCATCCCGCCCCAGGTGGCTTCTTCGCCATAATGCGGCGGCTCGCAGGGAAGCATTTGCCCGGCGCTTTCCAGCGCCGCTTCAATGGCCACCAGCGGCGTTCCGGCACGAGCGGTTATCACCAGCTCGGTCGGGTCGTAATTAACAATGCCGCGATGACAACGCACATCCAGCGTTTGCCCGGTGACAGGGCGACCTAAAAAGGCTTTGCTATTGCTTCCCTGAATTACCAGCGGCGTTTTATCGCTAATCGCCTGACTCACCTGCTCCAGTAGCACCTGGCTGTAATCACACTCGCGTAGCATCAGAAACGCTCCAGTTCAGGGAAAGGTAAATGACCGTGATGCACGTGCATGGCACCAAATTCAGCGCAGCGGTGCAGTGTGGGAATGTTTTTCCCTGGGTTCAGCAAACCATCAGGGTCAAACGCCGCCTTGACCGCATGGAAGGTCGTGATTTCATCGCTGTTGAACTGGGCGCACATTTGATTGATTTTTTCGCGCCCGATGCCATGTTCCCCACTGATGCTGCCGCCCACTTCGACGCAGAGTTCGAGGATCTTCCCACCCAACTCTTCCGCACGGGCAAATTCACCGGGTTCGTTGGCATCGAAAAGGATTAACGGGTGCATGTTGCCATCTCCGGCATGAAAGACGTTGGCGACGCGTAAATCATATTGCTGCGATAAACGGGCAATGCCTTCCAGTACGCCAGGCAGGGCGCGACGCGGGATGGTGCCATCCATGCAGTAGTAATCCGGCGAGATACGCCCCACCGCCGGGAAGGCGTTTTTGCGACCGGCCCAGAAACGCACGCGCTCCGCTTCGTCCTGTGCCAGACGGACGTCAGTCGCGCCCGCTTTCAACAAGATGTCGTTAACACGCTCGCAGTCTTCCTGAACGTCAGACTCCACGCCGTCCAGCTCGCACAACAAAATCGCTTCGGCATCGACGGGATAACCAGCATGAATAAAATCTTCCGCCGCGCGGATCGACAGGTTATCCATCATCTCCAGCCCGCCGGGGATAATGCCATTAGCGATGATGTCACCGACGGCAAGCCCGGCTTTTTCTACCGAGTCAAAGCTGGCTAACAGAACCCGTGCCACGGGGGGCTTCGGCAGCAGTTTTACCGTCACTTCGGTGGTCACGCCGAGCATACCTTCCGATCCGGTAAACAGCGCCAGCAGGTCAAAACCTGGCGAATCCAGCGCGTCCGATCCCAACGTCAGCGCCTCGCCGTCCAGCGTTTGCACTTCGATTTTCAGCAGGTTATGTACGGTCAGACCATATTTCAGGCAGTGGACGCCTCCGGCGTTTTCCGCCACGTTGCCGCCAATAGAACAGGCGATTTGCGAGGAGGGATCCGGTGCGTAATAGAGATTATGCGGCGCAACGGCCTGGGAGATCGCCAGGTTACGCACGCCCGGCTGCACGCGCGCGCGGCGACCGACGGGGTTAATGTCGAGGATTTCTTTAAAGCGCGCCATCACCAACAACACACCTTTTTCCAGCGGCAACGCGCCGCCAGAAAGCCCGGTGCCTGCGCCACGGGTCACTACCGGTACACGCAGACGGTGGCAGACAGCCAGAATCGCTGCCACCTGTTCCATCTGCTTAGGCAGAACAACCAGTAATGGACGCGTGCGATACGCGCTCAACCCGTCACACTCGTAAGGAATGATCTCCTCATCGGTATGCAGGATCTCGAGTCCAGGGACATGCTCACGCAGTGCCATCAGTACCGATGTGCGGTCGACATCGGGTAAAGCGCCATCAAGACGCTCTTCGTACAAGATGCTCATGAGTAGGCTTCGCTTTGTTGTGTTGTGTTGTGTGGCAGCTGATTTTTGCGCGCTGCTTCTGTGAACAGTTATTAAGCGGGCTTTTTGTTTTCGTCTATCTCTTTAGCTACCGGTCAGACCATTTTTTTTCCAGCTCTGTGACCTTGCCTTGGTTAACCTAATGTTAAATTGATGTAACATAATCACTTACGTGATGTACGTGTTTTGCAAATTAAGAACAGAAAAATTGGTCCTACCTGTGCACGAGGTCCGGGAATGAAAGATGAGCGTCGCCCTATTTGCGAAGTGGTTGCAGAGAGTATCGAACGGTTGATTATCGACGGCGTGTTGAAAGTTGGGCAGCCGCTTCCTTCAGAGCGCCGACTGTGTGAAAAGCTCGGCTTCTCACGCTCCGCACTGCGTGAAGGACTGACCGTGCTGCGCGGGCGCGGGATTATTGAAACGGCGCAGGGGCGTGATTCCCGTGTGGCTCGTCTTGATCGGGTGCAGGACACCAGCCCGCTAATCCATCTGTTCAGTACGCAGCCGCGAACGCTGTACGATCTGCTCGACGTTCGCGCACTGCTGGAAGGAGAATCGGCAAGGCTGGCGGCAACGCTGGGAACCCAGGCTGATTTTGTCTTGATTACCCGCTGTTATGAAAAAATGCTCGCCGCCAGTGAGAACAACAAAGAGATTTCGCTGATCGAACATGCGCAGTTGGATCACGCTTTTCATCGGGCAATTTGTCAGGCTTCCCACAATCAGGTGCTGGTGTTTACTCTGCAATCATTGACAGACCTGATGTTTAATTCGGTGTTTGCCAGCGTGAATAATCTCTACCATCGACCACAGCAGAAGAAACAGATCGATCGCCAACATGCGCGGATCTATAACGCGGTTTTGCAGCGGCTGCCGCACGTCGCCCAGCGCGCCGCCCGCGATCACGTGATGACCGTAAAAAAGAATCTCCACGATATCGAGCTGGAAGGCCACCACTTGATTCGCTCGGCGGTGCCGCTGGAGATGAATCCGGGGGGAATGTGAGCAGGGTTTCCCCCCTCATCCTCTTCCCCTGGGGCGAGGGGACCGCCCCTGCGCTTAATGGGATCTGGTATTAAATGTGCTTTTCATACAACCGGTAACGTTTATACGGCTCCGCCCCAATGCGTTCCAGCATGTTATTCATGCCTGTATTGGTTTCGAGGATCCATGACATCTCCAGCGCATCAATCTTCCTGCGAGCAAACGGATCGCGTAATGCTTCAATCAGCAGCAGCGCGATCACCGGGCCAATGCGGCTAAACTGATACTCGTCACGTACCCCCATCAGCGGCACTCGCGCAGTTCGCACACCGCTGACTTTTAAGCGCCACAGCAATTTTGCCCAGCCGAAGGGAAAGAGCGATCCATTCAGATCGGCAATCGCTTCGTTGATGTTCGGTAAGCCGACAATAAACGCACAGGGTGCAGAATCAATCTCGGCGATGTAGATCATATCGTCCGGCACCAGGTACTTAAGCTGATCGCCCATGGTCGCGAACTCATGTTCGGTAAACGGCACAAATCCCCAGTTGTGCTGCCAGCCAGAGTTGAAAATCTCACGCAGAACCTGCATTTCTTCGGCAAACCGCTGGCGATTGATGCAGCGAATGGTCACCTTTTTGCGTACCTGCTCCATCAGTTTTTTTAGCGCCGGAGAGAAAGTAAGATCGGTTCGCTGCATCCACCACGCCAGTAGATCAATGCCTTTGCGATAACCCAATTGTTCAATATGCGCGGCATACCACGGCTTACCGTGCGGCATCATCGCGCATGGCGGTGTATCGAAACCCTCAATCAGTAATCCGCTTTCCTGATTGATATTCAGGCTGAAAGGTCCGCTGATGTTGCGCGCGCCTTGTGACTTCAACCACGCTTCCGCTGCGCCAAATAAAGCGGCAAAAACTTGCGGATCATCAATGGCGTCAATCATACCGAAATGACCAGTATCTTCGCCGTATCGCTCGCGGTGCAAGGTATCGATTTGCGCGGTAATGCGCCCGACTATCTGCCCCGCTTTTTTTGCCACCCACGCCTGCCAGATAATATGCTCCGTCCCCGGATTCTTCCTGGACAAATGCTCGCTGCGTTCAATGAACAAAGGAGGGATCCAGTTTGGATCATCGGGATAAAGTGATGACGGAAAAGCGATAAATGCCTTAAGGTCATTTTTATTAATTACTTTTTCAATTTTAATCATCAGCAGACCGCATTCCCTGGCTCAGTGGCTAACAAATAATTAACGGAGGGAATACGGGCATAAACCGAGACATTCGGCACCTTAATAATCCATCCGATGAATATAAAATACTGCTTTTAATTATTGCGATAAAATCATCACCTACATTATCTGAGAAAATATTAATCGTTAGTGCTTAATGCAACCAGACAGGCCACTTACTTAATATATTCACAAATCAAATATTATTCACAATAAAAAACAAAAAAGTTAAAACCATTATTTAAATCAATGTTCAATATCGCACCCGTGAAAATACTATCTCATTTATCTTTTATGCATATATAATCTACCGCATTATTGTCATTTTATTTTTGATATCCAATTTTCTCGTGGTGTATATGTCTAATAAAATTTTTACGCATTCCCTGCCTATGCGCTATGCCGATTTTCCAACGCTGGTTGATGCTTTGGATTATGCCGCTCTGGGCCGCGCCGGAATGAACTTTTATGACAGACGTTGCCAGCTTGAAGATGAACTGGAATATCACAATTTAAAAGCACATGCCGAAGCAGGCGCAAAGCGGTTGTTATCGCTAAATTTGAAAAAAGGCGATCGCGTGGCGCTGATTGCCGAAACCAGTAGCGGGTTTGTCGAAGCATTTTTTGCCTGCCAGTATGCCGGGTTAGCCGCCGTCCCGTTGGCGATTCCGATGGGGGTCGGTCAACGAGATTCCTGGAGCGCCAAATTGCAGGGCTTACTGGCAAGCTGTCAGCCAGCCGCGATTATCACCGGCGATGAGTGGTTACCGCTGGTCAATGCCGCGACGCATGACAACCCCGAGTTGCATGTGTTAAGCCATGCCTGGTTTAAATCCTTGCCGGAAGCCGACGTTACGCTCCAGCATCCCGTTCCAGACGATATCGCCTACCTCCAGTACACCTCCGGCAGCACCCGTTTTCCCCGTGGCGTCATCATTACTCATCGCGAAGTAATGGCAAATCTACGTGCCATCAGCCACGATGGCATTAAATTACGTCCGGGCGATCGCTGCGTCTCCTGGCTGCCTTTCTATCATGATATGGGGCTGGTCGGTTTTCTCCTGACACCTGTCGCCACGCAGCTTTCAGTGGATTACTTGCGCACTCAGGATTTCGCCATGCGCCCGCTGCAATGGCTTAAATTGATCAGCAAAAATCGCGGCACCGTTTCCGTTGCGCCACCGTTTGGCTATGAACTGTGCCAGCGCCGGGTGAATGAAAAAGATCTCGCTGAACTGGATCTCTCCTGCTGGCGCGTCGCCGGTATTGGCGCTGAGCCGATCTCCGCAGAACAACTCCATCAATTTGCTGAATGTTTCCGTCAGGCTAACTTTGACGATAAAACTTTCATGCCATGCTACGGGCTGGCAGAGAACGCGCTTGCCGTCAGTTTTTCTGACGAAGCCTCCGGCGTTGTAGTTAACGAAGTAGATCGCGACATCCTAGAATATCAGGGGAAAGCCGTCGCACCGAACACAGGAACGCGCGCTGTATCGACTTTCGTCAACTGCGGTAAAGCCTTGCCGGAACATGGTATTGAAATCCGTAATGAAGCAGGTATTTCAGTCACGGAACGTGTGGTAGGTCATATTTGCATCTCCGGCCCCAGCCTGATGAGTGGTTACTTTGGCGACCTGGCTTCGCAAGACGAGATTGCCGCGACGGGTTGGTTAGATACTGGCGATCTCGGCTATCTGCTGGACGGTTATCTGTATGTCACCGGACGCATTAAAGATCTGATTATTATTCGTGGCCGCAATATCTGGCCGCAGGATATTGAGTACCTGGCGGAGCAGGAGCCGGAAATTCACTCCGGCGATGCCATTGCGTTTGTTACCGCCCAGGAAAAAATCATTTTGCAGATCCAGTGTCGGATCAGCGACGAAGCACGTCGCGCGCAGCTTATCCACTCGCTGGCTGCGCGGATACAAAGTGAGTTTGGCGTGACAGCGGCTATCGATCTGTTACCGCCCCACAGTATTCCCCGCACCTCTTCCGGCAAGCCCGCCCGTGCTGAAGCGAAAAAACGTTATCAGAAGGCCGTCGCCGCTAATCCCGCTGTGCAGGAATCTCTCGTATGAGCCAAATAGTCGCGGTGACGGGTGCTACCGGGTTTATTGGTAAATATATTATCGATAACCTGCTCATTCGCGGCTTTCATGTTCGCGCGTTGACGCGTACTGCCCGCGCTCACGTCAGCGATAATCTCATCTGGGTGCGCGGTTCGCTGGAAGATACGCATTCGCTTAGCGAGCTGGTTGCCGGTGCCAGTGCGGTGGTTCATTGTGCCGGGCAAGTGCGCGGGCACAATGAAGATGTCTTTACCCGCTGTAACGTTGACGGCAGTCTGCGTCTGATGCAGGCAGCAAAAGAGAGCGGCTTTTGCCAACGTTTTCTGTTTATCTCTTCACTGGCGGCACGCCATCCTGAACTCTCCTGGTATGCAAACTCCAAACACGTCGCCGAACAACGGCTGGCAGCGATGGCTGACGAAATTACGCTGGGCGTTTTTCGCCCGACGGCAGTGTATGGCCCCGGCGATAAAGAGCTAAAACCACTGTTTGACTGGATGCTGCGCGGCCTGCTGCCACGGCTTGGCGCACCAGAAACACGACTCTCTTTTCTGCACGTTACCGATTTCGCGCAAGCTGTGAGTCAGTGGTTAAGCGCCGAAACTGTACCAACGCAAACATATGAATTATGCGATGGCGTCTCCGGAGGCTATGACTGGCAACGCGTACAACAGCTTGCCGCCGCCGCCCGTCGTGGTTCCGTACGGATGGTCGGCATTCCTCTGCCACTACTCACCTGTCTTGCGGATATCAGTACCGCGTTGAGTCGCCTGGCAGGAAAAGAACCTATGCTGACCCGCTCGAAAATTCGTGAATTAACCCATGCCAACTGGTCGGCAAGTAATAACCGTATTTCTGAAAATATTAACTGGTTTCCCGGGATTAGCCTGGAACACGCATTACGCAACGGGCTATTTTGATTGTCTTGTTTAAAGGTGTGTTAACGTTTCTATGGTAAATCGTGAAATAGTAATGGATTACATCCTTTCCTGTTTACAGGATTTGGTCGAAAACGGTGTGGAAATTAAGCCTGACAGCGCGCTCGTCAACGATCTTGGTCTGGAATCGATCAAAGTGATGGATCTCTTAATGATGCTGGAAGACAGATTCGATATTTCCATTCCGATTAATATTCTGCTGGATGTCAAAACCCCTGCGCAATTAATGGAAACACTACTTCCATGGCTGGAGAATAAATAATGGGGCTATACGATAAATATGTGCGTCTTGCTGGCGAGCGACTGCAATTTAGTGATAACGGTTTAACACCGTTTGGCACCTGTATTGATGAAGTGTATTCCGCCACCGAAGGGCGTATCGGCAATAAAAAAGTGATCCTGGCCGGAACCAATAATTATCTCGGTTTAACCTTCAATAACGAGGCCATCGCCGAAGGTCAGGCTGCGTTAGCGACACAAGGCACCGGCACCACCGGTTCTCGTATGGCTAATGGCAGCTATGCGCCGCATCTGGCGTTAGAGAAAGAGATCGCCGAGTTTTTCAATCGCCCTACTGCTATTGTTTTTTCAACTGGTTATACCGCGAATTTAGGCGTCATCAGCGCACTTGCCGACCATAACGCCGTGGTGTTGCTGGATGCCGATAGCCACGCCAGTATTTATGATGCCTGCTCTCTCGGCGGCGCGGAAATTATTCGTTTTCGCCATAACGACGCCAACGATCTGGAACGTCGCATGATTCGCCTCGGCGAACGGGCGAAAGAGGCGATTATCATCGTTGAGGGCATCTACAGTATGCTCGGCGACGTTGCGCCGCTGGCGGAAATTATTGATATCAAACGTCGTCTCGGCGGTTATTTGATTGTCGATGAAGCTCATTCGTTTGGCGTGTTAGGCGCAACGGGGCGTGGGCTGGTTGAAGCCGTTGGCGTTGAGGACGATGTTGATATTATCGTTGGTACCTTCAGTAAGAGTCTGGCCTCTATCGGCGGTTTTGCTGTCGGCTCGGAAGCGATGGAAGTGCTGCGCTACGGCAGCCGCCCGTATATTTTCACCGCCTCCCCTTCTCCTTCCTGCATTGCGACCGTGCGCTCGTCGTTAAGAACCATTGCCACACAACCAGAGTTGCGGCAAAAGTTGATGGATAACGCCAACCATCTGTATGACGGTCTGCAAAAATTGGGTTACGAGCTAAGCTCGCATATTAGCCCGGTAGTGCCAGTGATAATCGGTTCGAAAGAGGAAGGGTTACGCATCTGGCGCGAGCTTATCTCTCTAGGTGTTTATGTGAATCTTATCCTGCCACCTGCTGCGCCTGCGGGCATTACGCTGCTGCGCTGTAGCGTTAACGCTGCGCACAGCCGCGAACAAATCGATGCCATCATTCAGGCATTTGCCACGCTGAAACAGTAATGTTAACCCGTCGTGGTATTACGCCACGGCGGGTTTAGTGTTGCCTGTCATACCAATACACCAGACTCAACGCCACCAGCACAAACGCTACCGGTAAACCGAGCGCAGTCGCTGGGGCGCTCAACGCAAATAGCAATCCCAGATTGACCATGATTTGATAGCTGATCCAGGTAAGCAAGCCAACGATCACGCCCACAGCAAGACGGCTGCCCATCCCCGGTGAGCGCGGGGCGCTAAAGGTAAACGGCACAGCCAGTAAAATCATCGCCAGAGTTAAGATGGGGTGTCCCAGCTTTTCCCACAGTGCCAGACGATATTCACTGCTCGGTTGCCCGGTTTCCTGCAAATAATGGATGTAATGGTTGAGCTGGCGGACAGAAAAGCTATTACCCGGCATCGATAACTCTTCGAGATTTATACTGGTGAACGTCGATTGCCACGGCAGATTATCTAATGTTTCCAGCGTTTCTTTGCCATTAAGCCATTTTTTATGATTCACACCGTGCAGGAGCCACGTTTTATCGTCTTCGATGGTGGCGCTGCGCGCGTAAATGTAGGATTCGAGTGACAGATCGTCGCGGTAATGAAATATCTCCACGCCTACCGGCTGGCCCTGTTCATTCAGCGATTTCACCGTCACAAATTCATTGTCACGTCTGGCCCACAACATGTTGCCGGTGATGTCATCGTCCCCCCCTAACGCGGTGGCGGTCGATTTGATTTGCATCGCCTGTTGCTGCAATGGCGACGCTACCCACTCATCAATCGCGCCTAACGAGACTGTCCACAGCATTCCGGCGACCAGCACCACCAGCGCGATACGGAAAATGGAAAATCCCGTGCTGCGAATAGCGGTAAGTTCACTGTTTTTCGATAACTGCCCAAGACCGACAATCCCCCCTAATAACGCGATAAACGGCGCAAGATCGACCAGTGTGCGTGGCAGGGTCATCACCACCACCAGAACAGCCTGAGTCCAGCGATAACCGCCAGGGCTGACATCATCCAGCTCGTTAATCAGGTTGAAGGTGGTAAAAAGCGGCAGCAGTAGTCCTGCGGCAGCGGCAAAACCGAGAAACAGGTGACGGATTAAATAGCGACTGAAGACATTCATCGGGAAAATTTCTGCAGCAAAGAGAAGTCGCGAGCAACCAGCACCAACAAACCAGTCAACATCAGTCCAGGCACTAACCACAAACCAGGGATAACAGGAATTGCACCGTTCGCCACCAGAGTGCGGCAAACGTCTCCGCCATAAAAAATGGCAATAAACAGTAACGTTAAAGGCAATAAGGTAGAAAATCGCCCCTGCCGTGGTTTTACCCGACTTAAAGAGATAGCCATCAGTGCCATTAACAACGCAGTCACGCCACGGCTTTGTCGCCATTGCAATTCGGCGTGATCGGCAGGAAAGACAGAATGCGCCAGCTCCGTGAGCGATTTCGCTTTGCGTTTGACGTTAGGGCTTTGATCCAGCGGATTCAGATGTAATTGCAGATTGCGATAGATCTGTTCGTTGTCGTCACTGCCCTGATGATCGAGAAGATAGGCTGTGCCGTTATGCAACATGACGGTCGGTTTGTCCGGAGAGGGATCGATAACATTAACGGAGCGGGCACGAAAAATGCGGGTTCGATTGGCCGTAGAAGTGTATATCAGCGCGTCAGTCAGGCGATTATTGTCTTGATCAACCGTCTGCGAGAGGATCATCCGCCCATTATCGTTAGTATTAAATTTTTTCGCCCGTAGCTGGCGGACATCCAGCTCCGACTGCGACTGTTGCTCCAGTTGATAAATCTGCGCATAAGCCCACGGCCGACCATACATCGACAAAACGGTGACAAAAATACTTAACGGTATAGCAAGGTAAAGAACAGCTTTATACAAACGCGCCGGGCTGCCTCCCGCCGCAGAAATTGCGGTAATTTCTGAGTCGGTATACATCTGCCCAAGCGTCACGCCAACTGACACATACAGGCCAACCGGTAACAACATCTCCAGTGCAATCAGCACTTTGTAAAAAACGATATCCAGCACAACGTTGAGAGCTAAAGTGCCATTTGCCGCTTCGGTCAGATAACGCTGTGCGGAATAGCTGGCGAAAATAAAGATCAGAAAACCGACGATAATCAGCACCAGACGGCGCGTACCGCGCATGATGTAATGTTCAATCAGCTTCATCTCACTAACGCCCTCAATCCTTTGAGTTTTTTATTCATTGATCAGCTTCTGCGCCAGCGCAATAACATGATCTACCTCTTCCGGCGTCAGGCTGCCGTCCTTTGCCCACTGAATTTGCCCGTTTTTATTCAGCACCAGAATGGTTGAACTCTGCTCCGGCAATTGCCAGGCAACCCGTCCCAGACCATTGCCGTCAATAACGAATTGCGCCCACGGATAGCGGCGTTTATTTTTCTCGATTTTACCGCTCACAAAATAGCCTGTACCAAAGATGGCATCATCAGTATTCACAATAGTGGTGGGCTGAAAACGATCCTGCGGAAAGTTTGCCGCTTCTACTGCTTTGATTAACAGTGAGTTCTTTTTCTTTGCCGACTTGCGCCCGGCGATATACTGGATAATGCGGACTTTTCCCGCCAGTTGCGCGCTGTTCCATTTCTGGTAGTAGATTTCATCGTTGTTAGTAAGCAGTAATTCGCCGCCATCCTGAATATAAATAGGCGTAACCTGCTTCCCATTGATGAAATTATGCGCCGCCACGACTGGCGCTAAGAGCGCAAGGATCAGCGCGACAATCAGGCGAGATGGCATTATTGCTCCGGATATAGCGGAAAACGCGAAATCAGCAGCTCTAAACGCTGGCGAATATCGCTATCCAGCGCCGTCGGCACGTTATACGAACGGCGGTTCTCCATATCATCCGCCACCATGTCGTCGTGTTTATCCCCCATCAGACCATTAATGGCAGCGAGGAAGCGGGAAATCTGTAACGCCTCTTTATTTTCAGGATCAAGCGATCTTAGGGTGTCGTAATAAGAAACCTGCTGACTGATGATTTTTCGCACATCATGAAATTCCCTGCCGGTTAGTCGCGGTTTGGCAATAATCTCTTTCAGGATATGCATTTGCTTTTGCCGATAGGCAATAAAACCGTTCACGCTTTCTAACTGGCTATGGCGTAATGACCAGTTCACTAACGACCAGACCGGGGAGCTTAAATAAATCCGTAACAGGTTACCGTAATACGACACGATATTTTTCTTACCGTTACGAAAACCATCCTGAAAATGGCCCAGACATACCGTCGTTTTGCCGAATAAAAATCCGGCCTGATGCTTCTTTAAATACAACCGTTGAGCAAAACGTAAATGCTTATAGCGCGCTCGCATGTATTTAAATTGTTTGCGCTCTTCAGCCGAAAGCTCATCGCCTTTGGTTTGTTTATGGATTAAACGCAGCAACTCCTTATGATCAACGCCATTTAGCCAGAATTGCAGACATAACGCGTAATTATCATGGATGATTTCGGCGGTACAACCCAGGGCGATTGTCGGCGGCAAACTGACCTGCGCGTCAACAACATCATCTTCCTCAATCGCAACAAATAAACGCTCGCTCGCCTCAAGCGGAAAATATTTTCTCATCATCGGGATTTCTCTCCGGCTGCGTTATAAAGCAATGAATGGCGCTGAAAGAACGCCTTTAAGGTCGGAATTAGTGAGAGCGCCACGTCCAGACATTGACCGCCGAAATAAGCAAACGCTGCTCCCAGCACGCCAAACAGATGACAAAACATGAACAGCAAAACGATGTAGCCGATTGAAGCGATGGTTTGCGCTACGAGGAAGGCGCGCTGTTTACCCGCCATCAATAGCAATGACTCCTGCGGAAAGCCCAGCATCGAAATAACAATCGCACCAAGCATCACCTGGATCAGGTCATATGCTTCGAGATATTTAACGCCAAATACCAGCGAAATTAGCGGCTTGCCGACGATTAGCACCGCGAGCGCCACCAGAATACCGATTCCGCCAGCCAGTAAACCTGACTTCACGCCTAACAACCACGGTCTGGTAGTGCGCGGATCTAAGCGCATTACCTCTGGATAAAAACTTTTACCCAGCAAACCCGCTGGCGTACCGGCGGCATCGAAGAATGTCATGGCGATTTTAAATAACCCAGCGGCGGCTGGCCCCAACACAATCCCCACCAGCACGGTGCTGCACGAGTTACGCGCCGACCAGATGGAGTGAGCAATGTTGGTTGACCAGACAAAACTCCACGCGCCTTTGATATGACGGGCAGACTCGAACAGATTCAATTTGAAGGCGTTATGGATATTTCTGCGGCGTAATTCACGCGCAGCAAACCACCAGTACATCGTGCCGCCAACCAGATTCGAGGCGTACCAGGCAATAACAAAGCCCGCAAAACCAAAGTCAAAATACCAGGCGATTACGCTACCCGCCGCTCGCAGAAAGGGTTTTGTAGCCTGCTGCACCGCAATTAAATCGAAGCGATCGACAGCGCGCAGAATGCCGGTCGGCGTGGAAGAAGCCATTGAGGGGATCAGCGTGCAATAGAGCGCCGCCAGCCAAAAGCTTTGCTCATCCAGACCTAATGAATGGGAAAGAAATGGCAGTAAGGCAATGCCGCCGACAATCGCCACCGCGCCGCTGACGATATCCAGCGAAAAGGAAAACGAGACGACATTACGAAATTGTTGGGGGTTATTGTTGGTTAAGGCTGGCGTTCCGTACTGCACTACCAACTGCCATGTCTGAAACTTAATAAAATCGCTGATCGACTTAGCATACGATTGCACAATCACCAGTACGCCAAACATCGCTGGCGTCATCCCTTTACCAGCGCACGAGAGCGCCAGTAAGCCCAGCAAGGCGCTCACGACATTGCTGGAGCCTAACCAGGCGCTATTGCGAATAATGGTGCGAAAGGCTCCATCTGCAAACCAATGTTTGATGTTAAAACCCGCCAATTCAGCCAGACCTTATCGTTGATAATGAAAAATAGCCCGCCAGCCTCAAGTTAAACTTCGGCGGTCAGAAACGATGGCAACCAGAGAAACCGCTTTCTGCGCCTGTTCCAGCACGTCGTGGTAGGGCGCTCTGGAATCAATCTCAAGAATTTTTGTGCCGTTATAGCCAATCTTCGACATAACGCCGATTTTGTCCTGCAACTCGGCATAATCGTGATCTGGCTTGCGGGAGATGGCGGTATCAATATCAATGCCCAGACGAATAATTAATTCAGGACGATATTGCGCCATTTGTTGATATAAGCGCCGCTCGCGCTGTGCCAGAAATTGGTTGATTTTTCCGGTCGCGCGTTCGACGCCAATCCCCGGTCCGTCATAATAGAAACCGGAAATTTCCGCCTGCGGAAAGCGATCGCTGACTATCAGAACGCCGCTTTGCGCCAGTCGCTGAACCTTGCGCAGATTCGCCATTCTTCGCAGCGAGAAACAGTACATAATCACCGACGCCCAGAGTGCCGGAGATTTAGTTTTCATACTTTGAGTTTTCGAGGATTTGGCCGCCAGACGCCGTTCCAGCCAGACGCCAACGAGCGGCAAGCGTTTAATTTTGTCGCCGTCTTCGCCGGATAGCAGCCCCAGATAACGACGCTCAGTTTGCCAGTGTTGTTGCAGCGATTTAACCAAATCGGTGGTCAGCGTGGATTTACCGGTGCCATCGCACCCGACCACCGCAATCAGCCCTGGAATATAGTTGGGTTGCGGCGCGGTTGTGCTGTTAACAGTTTGCGTTTGTAGTGCATCCATTCGTTAAATCGTCCCCTATCCATTTTGGTGATCAGGAAAGTGCTGCGTGAATTGAGCGTAACGAGGCTTGCAGGATTTCATCTGCAGGTTGTCGCCCGTCCAGCTCCAGTATCTTTGCGCCATTGAACGTCAGTTGTGGCGTAACAGCGATTTTTTCCTGTAACGCCGCCAGTTGATGATCGGGTTTGCGGGAAAATGCCGTCTGTTCATCAATAGCAAGACGAATCAATAACACAGGCAAATAAGACGCCATCCACTGGTATAGTTTCAGCTCGCGTTGCCTTAACATTTTTATCCAGCCGTTACCGCCAGTAGTTTTTGCCAGTTGCGGACCATCAAAGCGAAAACCAGGCACTTCGACCTGTGGATAACGGTCGGTAATCAACAGATAGCCTTGCTGGCTTTTACGCAACATTTTGCGAAACTTGTACGCCCGCCAGCAGGAAAGCAAATAAATAACCAGCGCGGTAATATTGCCGGGCGGCGTTGACGGCTTTTCATGCACATGTGCCGCTTTCCCCCGCAGATAACGCCCAAAAGGCGCGCCAATTACTGGAAGATGTGATATCCATTCGCCAATTCTCCCGGAAGATTGCCCGAGATAAATGTGTTCTGTTGGCATTTTTGTTGCCAGTTCATTTACCAGGCTTGCTGTGAGAGTCGATTTACCTGAACCATCACACCCCACAATGGCAATAACACGCACTGGCGTGGAATTAATTATTGACATATTACGTTGATTCACGAAAAACCCGGCAGCAAATAATGTATTGAATATTACGTGGTCGGTGCTCAGAATATCTGTTCAACCTTATTGTGACAATGGTTAATTGTGACATTGACCTGAATTACACTTTCATAAAAACACATTAATTAAATAAATATTTTGGACGGGTATTTAAATTTAAGGATATATTCATGCAGTCAATAATTCCTCCATTAATTGCTGTCATTGGTAGCGATGGTTCAGGCAAGTCAACGGTGTGTGAACATCTCATTAGCGTTGTCGAAAAATATGGTGCTGCCGAAAGAGTTCATTTAGGAAAGCAGGCAGGAAATGTCGGACGTGCGGTGACAAAATTACCGTTGATGGGAAAATCCCTGCATAAAACCATTGAAAAAAATGAAGTGAAAACGGCAAAAAAATTGCCTGGCCCGGTTCCGGCGCTGGTAATTACAGCGTTTGTCGCCCGTCGCTTACTGCGCTTTCGTCATATGCTTGCCTGTCGTCGTCGCGGGTTAATTGTTCTAACCGACCGTTATCCTCAGGACCAAATTCCTGGCGCTTACGATGGTACGGTGTTCCCACCTAACGTTGAAGGTGGTCGTTTTGTCTCATGGCTGGCAAGCCAGGAACGTAAAGCGTTTCACTGGATGGCGAGCCATAAGCCTGATCTGGTCATCAAACTCAATGTTGACCTTGAAGTTGCCTGCGCGCGTAAACCCGACCATAAACGGGAATCGCTGGCGAGGAAGATTGCCATAACGCCACAGTTAACCTTTGGTGGTGCACAACTGGTTGATATCGACGCCAATCAGCCACTGGAAAAGGTGCTGGTTGATGCAGAAAAAGCGATTACGGATTTTATGACGGCGCGTGGTTATCACTAGTCAAAAATGGAAATGCCCGATCGCCAGGACCGGGCATTTTCAGGAAGGTTAAATCAACTGCAATGCTATCCAGTACAGACTACCAGACAGAAAAATCGCCGCCGGTAAGGTAAACACCCACGCCATCAGGATGCTGGTTACCGTTTTACGCTGTAAGCCTCCACCATCCACGACCATCGTCCCTGCCACCGCAGAAGAGAGTACGTGTGTTGTGGAAACTGGCATACCGATGTAGCTGGCAAGGCCGATAGATACCGCCGCCGTCATTTGCGCCGCCATCCCTTGCGCATACGTCATGCCACGCTTACCAATCTTCTCACCGATGGTCATCGCTACACGACGCCAGCCAATCATGGTGCCGATACCGAGCGCCAGCGCCACTGCCATAATGATCCACACCGGAGCGTATTCAATGGTGTTTAACATATCGCTACGCAGTTTTTTCAGCAGGTTCTGGTCTTCTTTACTGACGTCTGGCAGTTTCGCCAGCTTCGCGGAGGTATCAGAAATGCACAGCATAATGCGGCGCAGCTGGCTGCGCTGACTCACGCTTAACGACTCGTAGCTTTCCATATTGCCTGGCAGCATCGTTTTAACGCGCGCAATCGCATCAAAGGTATTTGCCGGATGACAGTGAAACTCCGTTACTTGTGTGCCATCCGTCGGAGTCGCAGGCAGCGGGGGTTCCATCGTAATCAATTTCTGCGGCAATTCAGGATGCTGTTGCAGATAGTGTTCAAAGTTAGTCACGGCATCGCGGGTACGGGTAATTTCATAGCCGGACGCGTTCATATTGACGACAAACCCGGCGGGCGCAATTCCCACCAGCACCAGCATCACAAGACCGATCCCTTTTTGTCCATCGTTCGCACCATGCGAAAACGCCACGCCCGCAGCGGAAACAATCAGTGCGATACGCGTCCAGAATGGCGGCTTACGTTTGCCTTTTTTCTTTTTGCGATCTTCAGGAATGCGGTGAATACGGTCACGCTTTTTCGTCCCGCTCCAGAAGCGACGCAGCAGGAAAATCAGTCCTCCCGCAATCACCAGCCCCACAATTGGGGAGACAATCAGTGAGGAGAAAATCTTGGTCACTTCACGCAGATTTAACGCGTCCATCACCGATGAACCGGTTAACATCGCATTAGTTAGACCGATGCCGATAATCGCACCAATCAAAGTATGTGAACTGGAGGCCGGTAAACCAAAAAACCACGTTCCCAGGTTCCAGATAATCGCCGCCAGCAGCATGGAAAAGACCATCGCCAGACCGTGGGTTGACCCCATATTCAGCAGCAAATCGGTTGGCAACATATGGACGATGGCATAAGCGACGCTAAGTCCGCCAAGCAATACGCCAAAAAAGTTAAAAAACGCCGCCATTACCACAGCAAGTTGTGGTTGCATGGCGCGGGTATAAATAACGGTTGCCACCGCATTTGCCGTGTCATGAAAACCATTGATTGCTTCGTAGAACAACACAAATGCCAGAGCAAGTAATAACAAAAGCCCCGTATATATATCAAGGCCAACAAATAAATTTAGCATATATTAGATTACGCCATTTTGAATTTACGAACGGACGCATTATCAGTGACTTTCACGGCGTGGGCAAAGTGAAATATCATCTTTTAACGATAAAAAGAGTGTTATTTCTTGTGTATCAGACAATAAGCATTAATTCAAAATTATCAGGAATAATTAACACACAGGCATTTTGCCAGTTTATATATTCACAAATGAAATGAGCAAATAATAAAATATATGAATATTAAATACTTTGATTAATCCCCGTACTGATTACTCTTTATAATCAGTACGGGGTTGCTACTACATGTATTACTCTTTCACCACAATTAACGGTTCAATATCACTCTCTTTTTTGATGACCAGTGATTCATCGCCGCGCAAGCAAGTCCCGCCATAGTTGCCACCAACGGTGAAGGTACATACCTGGATGTATTTACCGTCCACTTTCGGCAAGCACCACAACTGTTGATAGATGTTTTTCTGCTCGGCAAATTTACCGCTGGTTTGATCCAGCACCTCTTCATGATGGCTGACCAGGTCGATATTGCTGCCACAGCGACCGGCAATCGGCTTCACGGCATAACCGGTTTTCACCAGTTCATCATTAACAGTGAAATCAGTATCCAGCAGATAGCGATGGTGCGGGAACAGCGACCAGAGGATCGGCAGAATCGCTTTGTTACCGGGGATCACCGTCCACAGCGGCTCAAAGACCAGCACTTCCGGGCGCAGCAGAACGTCGATCAGACGTACTTCATTTTGCGGATGACCGGTACGAATCGGCACTGCGGCAAACTCACGGTCACTGACTTCACGAATCTGATCAAACGCGGTTTCCCACGCCCAGGTTTTCCATACGCAGTTAACCAGTCGCCCTTCCCCATCAATCAGTTGCCCGGCAGCATCCCAGCCCAGTTCATCCAGCCCGCGCAAAATACGCGTTTCAAAGCCAGCCTGTTGCAGCGCCTGCTCCATAAACTGGGCGTGATAATTCTCCTCAATATCTTTGTCCTGCATGATATGGACAAATGGACGTGCACGACTGTGTTTCCATGCGCCTGCTAGTTCGTTAATCAGCCCTTCTGCCGGATTGAAGCCGTTGCCTTTATAGCCTTGCTCCGTCCAACGTTCGAGGATTAAGCCCGCTTCAGTATGGCAGGAGGCGGAATCGGCGTTGTATTCGTAGACCTTCAGGCCACGCTCATCCATACAGAAATCCATACGACCGGTGATCATATGGTGACGGCGACGCTGCCAGGAGAGACGCAAACGCGGCCAGAGGATTTTTGGAATGTCGAACAATGCCAGCAGGTTGTCATCTTTCAGCACCTTGTCGGTAGCGTGAAGATACATCAGGTGCAACTCGTTGGTGGCTTTAATCAGCTCCTGCTCGGCACTCTCGGTGATGGTGTAATAATGATACGGATCCTGATTAATCACCTGACCGTTGGCCTGCACGTAGGCATTTTGCAGCGGGTCTTTTTCATCCAGCCATTTACCGTCAAACTGGCCTTTGTTTTCCAGTCGCGCTCCGCTGATTTTCAACAAATCGCCTTCAATTTGCGGCTGTGGCAAGCTGTATTCGGTATCTTCCGTCTGAATCATCCAGCCCAGAATGGTGGTGTCATCAAACGTGTCTTTGAGGGTATAGCAGCCGTTTTCTACCACCATCTCCAACTCGCGCGTCCACTGCTGCCCTTGCGGTAACGGGGAATGAATCACGTTCTGTTCCGCAATACGGACTTTGTTGCCGTGCAATTGGGTAATGATGGCGACATGGCCGGTATCTTTAAATTCTCCGCCTTTATCCCAGATAAGCAGCGCACCCGCGACTGGCGCACGCGGCGAGCCGTTAGGAAATGCCTGCAATGGCAGGATGTTGTCGTTAACCACTTCACGCAGGAAGCGCAGCGAGAAAATCTCCCACGCCATGCCTACATCAGTGAAGACCACACCGTAATTCAGAAAGAGAAAACGGCGAGCAAATTCAACGCATTGCCATTTGTGGCCCATATATTCGTCGTCGATATAGCTACGGAATACGGCGTCATCTTCGTATTCCTGCGGATCGAGAGAACTGTAATCTGAAGAGTAGATTGCTACCCCACCTGGGGCGTAGCCCAATAATGTCCCGAACGGGGCATCCTGGCTGGTCGTTCCTTTGCTCATCACTTTACCTTTAACAATACAACCTAAGCAGTTGGCGTAATTGTTGTGCTCTGATTACCTGCTCAGCGACATTAACCGGACAGAGGTCAGACTAATCATACACCTCATCGCAGCGGCTGGCGCAAAGGGTTAAAAAATTCACATTCTGTACAGCAAGTGACCTGCTACACTGCTTCAACACTACCACTCAGAAGGCAACTCACTATGACAGACAATACTTATCAGCCCGCGAAAGTCTGGACGTGGGATAAATCCGCTGGCGGCGCGTTCGCCAATATCAATCGCCCGGTTTCTGGTCCGACGCATGAAAAAACGCTGCCCGTTGGCAAACATCCATTGCAACTTTATTCGCTGGGAACGCCGAACGGTCAGAAAGTAACGATTATGCTTGAGGAGCTGCTGGCGCTGGGCGTTACTGGTGCAGAGTACGATGCCTGGCTGATACGCATAGGCGATGGCGATCAATTCTCCAGCGGCTTTGTCGAAGTGAACCCAAATTCGAAGATCCCGGCGCTGCGCGATCATACGCATAATCCGCCGATCCGCGTGTTTGAGTCTGGTTCGATCCTGCTTTATCTGGCAGAGAAATTTGGCTACTTCTTGCCGCAGGATCTGGCGAAACGTACTGAAGCAATGAACTGGCTGTTCTGGCTACAGGGGGCTGCGCCGTTCCTCGGCGGTGGTTTTGGTCACTTTTACCATTACGCGCCGGTGAAAATTGAGTACGCCATCAATCGCTTTACCATGGAAGCCAAACGCCTGCTCGACGTACTGGATAAACAACTGGCGCAGCATAAGTTTGTTGCGGGCGATGAGTACACCATTGCTGATATGGCAATCTGGCCGTGGTTTGGCAACGTGGTATTAGGCGGCGTGTATGATGCCGCAGAGTTTCTTGATGCGGGCAGTTATAAGCACGTGCAACGCTGGGCGAAAGAAGTGGGTGAACGTCCGGCTGTGAAGCGTGGACGAATTGTTAACCGCACCAACGGGTCGCTGAACGAGCAGTTGCATGAGCGCCATGATGCCAGTGATTTTGAGACCAATACGGAAGATAAGCGTCAGGGGTAAGGGTTGGTGTTCGTCACAGCAAGCCATCCAGGCCGAGATAGGCCAGATAAGGCGTTCACGCCGCATCCGGCAATCGAGCACAATGCCTGATGCGACGCTGCCGCGTCTTATCAGGCCTACGAAAGCTAATCATCACGCGCTGGTAATGTCGTAATCCATTTGGCGCAGTGCGTCTAATGTGGCCTTGGCTTCATCTTCGTCGATGATGCTCATGGCAAATCCGACGTGTACCAGCACCCACTGACCCAGCAGATCGGCAGGGTTACCTTCACAAATCAGGGCGATATTCACGTCGCGCTTGATACCACATACTTCAACCTGCGCAAGCTGGTGAATATCTTCACCGACAGCCAGCACCTGGCCTGGAACGCCAATACACATTGTTAACTCCGGTTATTTCGATTGCGGACAAACGCGAAAAAGAACCTTTAGCGGGTGTTTCCCCTCACCCTAACCCTCTCCCCGGAGGGGCGAGGGGACCGTCCGTGCGCTTTTCAGGCATTGTCCTCAGTCTTATTCAACTTCAATACTTTTGACGATCAGCGAATCGCCGGTATCGACACGCAACCGCTCGCCATGACAGATCGGACACTGCGCATCGTGCTGATGAATCTCCACCACCTGGCTGCAATCCCAACACCAGGCCTGGGCAGGTTTATAGACGATATGTAAATCGCACCCTTGCGCCACCGTTCCCTGGCAGACAATTTCAAAACTAAAACGGACGGCGCTCTCCTCAACGCAGGAGAGCGCGCCAATTTCCAGCCACACGGCGGTGACGCGCTTAACATCGTGCTGCTCCGCCTGCCGTTGGATAATTTCAACGGCGCTCTGGCAAAGCGACAACTCATGCATTTTCACCACTCCTGCGACCAAACAGCAGGGCGCGACGCCCTGCGTGTGGTACATCCGGATTGGTGACCGGCAGCGAAAGGATCATTCGTGCGCAGTCATCCGTCAGCCGTTGACCCTCTTCAATCGACATGCTGTGCGAAAGCGGTGACATCAGCGAGCAGGAGAGGTATTGCGAAACACCGTCCAGTTCGCCAACGGTAAAGGTCATGGTGCCATACGGCAGTTGCAGACCGATTTTTTCACTCACTTTGCGCAGCGGCCAGAGTTGATCCGGGCCGGGGAAGATAACTGCACTCAGCATCCACGGGGTGATTACACACCCCGTCCACTGACCTTCGAACAGCGTAAAGTCGGAAACATACACCGGCATTGAAGGATGCAGAAAAGAGAGATCGTGCATCGAACGCCGGGCAATTTCTTCAAACGCTGCCTGTACTTGCGCCTTCGGGGAGGTCTGGAAACCTGCTATCTCTTCAGTCATGAGTCGCCTCCCGTGGGATGGCTTCCACGCCTGATTCACGCAGCGCAGCCAGAACCTGCTCAAGCGCAGGTTCAATCATCGCTTCGACCGTCGGCGTCAAGCCGATGTGCGGCTCCAGTGATTCCGGGATCACGCCGACCAGGGTCAGCTTTTTCGGAAACTCGCCAGTGAAGCGCAGGGCCGACAAGACGTCGGCCAGGCCAAGCTGATGCGGAGAAATTTTATTGGTAAACAACGCCGGAACTTCTTCATCCCGCAGGATCATCATCGTTCCCGGCGCGTTCTTTTTCGACACAATGGCATCCGCAATGATCAGATGATCGCGATTTGCCATGTCGCCAAGCAGCTCCATTCCTGCCGTGCCGCCATCGAGGATTTCAACATAATCCGGCAGAATGTATCGTTGCTCTAACGCTTCGACAATCCGCACACCGATGGCTTCATCGGTCAGCAAAATATTGCCGACCCCTAAGACTAAAATACGCATTACAGAACCTTCACTGAAACCACTTCGTTGCCGTCGGCATCCACTACGTGTACCGCGCAGGCCATGCACGGGTCGAAGGAGTGAATGGTGCGCACCACTTCCAGCGGTTTATTCGGATCGGCAACCGGTGTCCCCACCAGTGACTGCTCGTAAGGACCGACGTCATCATTAAAGTTACGCGGGCCGGAGTTCCAGGTTGATGGGACGACCGCCTGGTAGTTGCTGATGATACCGTCTTTGATCACCATCCAGTGAGAGAGCATACCGCGCGGTGCTTCAAGGAAGCCAACGCCTTTGAACTCACCTGTAGCCGGAATGTTCGGCTTCACAAAGGTGGTGTGGTCGCCTTTGCCGATATTGGTGATCAGTGCACTGTATTGATTTTGCAGGATATCCTGCAATTCGCAGCAGTGAACGGTACGACCAATAATACGCCCCAGCGTGGAGTGCAGCTGCGCCACCTCCAGCGTGTTGCCAGTCAGTTTCTGATAAATCGCAACGATTTCATTTAGTTTGTTCTGGGTAGACTCGCGTCCTGCGGCCAGTTTCACCAGCATGTTCGCCAGCGGCCCCACTTCTACCGTTTTGCCGTAGAAAGTCGGTGATTTCACCCAGGAATATTTACCGTCCTCAGACCAGCCGTCATAAGCCGGAATGGTCGTGCCTTCCCACGGTGCCTGCGGCGCTTCGTCTTTATACCAGGAGTGCTTCGCGCTTTCCTGAATCCCTTTGATCAGATATTCATCTGAATGGGAAGTGATCGGACGATACGAGGACAGATCCGCATTCTCAATGTAGCCGCCCGGGAACAGGAAGCTGCCGTTTTTGCTGTCGGTCGGGAATTCCGGCACGCTCAAGTAGTTCACCGCGCCTTTACCGCGTTCCAGCCATTCCGGATAGAACGCGGCAATAACTGCGGTATCAACCTTATAAACCTGCTCAACAAAGTCGCTCAGCTTGTCGATGAAGGACTTGATGTACATCAGGCGCTCAAGGTTCAGCACGCCCAGACCGTCAAGGTTGATCGGGTTAGCAACACCACCTACCGCCAGGTTCTGAATGTGCGGCGTTTTACCACCCAGCAGCGCCACAACGCGGTTAGCGTCACGCTGGCACTCCAGCGCCTGTAAGTAGTGCGCTACCGCAATCAGGTTCACTTCCGGCGGCAGTTTCATCGCCGGATGTCCCCAGTAGCCGTTGGCGAAAATACCCAACTGACCGCTGGCAACCAGATCTTTGATCTTGTTCTGAACTTTAGTGAACTCTTCCGGGCTGTTCAGGTGCCAGGTCGAAACGCCTTTCAGCATTTCGGAGGCTTTGGTCGGATCGGCTTGCAGCGCAGAAGTGATGTCTACCCAGTCCAGCGCAGAGAGCTGATAGAAATGAACGATATGGTCATGCGTGGTGTGCGCAGCCAGAATGATGTTACGGATGTATTGCGCGTTAACCGGAACGTCGATATTCAGCGCACTCTCTGCCGCACGAACAGAAGAGAGCGCGTGAGTGGTGGTACATACGCCACAGATACGTTGCACAATCATCCATGCATCGCGCGGATCGCGGTTTTTCACGATCTCTTCCATGCCGCGCCACATGGTCCCGGAAGCCCATGCTTTCGAAACGACGCCATTTTCGATTTCGCAATCGATGCGTAAATGCCCTTCAATACGGGTTACCGGATCAATAGTAATTCTCTGGCTCATGCTTTGCTCGCCTCATGACGATTATGATCGTTTTGTTTTAAAGGAGGAAGTATCGGCAGTAGACGAATGAGTACGATGTAAGCGCAAATCTCAATAGCCACAAAACCAATAGAAATCAACAGTTCTTCCCAGGTCGGGAAGTAGGCGTAACCGCCGCCTGGGTTGAATGCCACCAGCGAATAGGTCAGACGCCAGGTTGCACAACCTAACAGTGCGCTCAGTGCTGACAGGAACAGCATACGGGAATCATTGCGCAGCTTCGTCACACGCAGAACGACCAGCGGGAAAAGCATCAGCAGGACTTCAATCCAGAACATCACGGAGTAGAAGTCACCGGCAAACGCTAACGACAGCTTGTCGCGATAGATTAGCTCGCCAAAGCGCAGCACAATGAAAATCGCCAGCAGCACGCTGATGGTGTTGGTCAGCTTGACGAACAGGCTCTTCTCATCCGGGCCATTGCCGCGCAGACCCACCTGCACCAGCGAACCTTCAAAGATGACAATCGAGAAGCCCATGATGAACGCCGTCAGCAGCGAGAACAGCGGCAACATTTCATAGCTCTGCCACAGCGGATGCACTTTATAGCCCGCCGAGATCATCAGTGACCCCATGGAAGACTGGTGCATGGTCGGCAGCAGCGCGCCGAGCGCGATGATAAAGAACATCACCTTGTTCAGACGCTTGAGCGACACCTTCCAGCCCAGACGTTCAAACAGTGCCGGAGCAAACTCCAGAGCCATCACGCCGATGTAGATGGTCATACAGACCGCCGTCTCGAACAGTACCGAGTTCACGTTGAAGTGACCCGGAATGTAGAAGTACGGCAGGTTCCAGTAGCGACCCACGTCGATGGTGATCGACAAGCCACCCAGTGAGTAACCAAACAGACTCGCCAACAGCGCCGGACGCACCAGCGGATGGTATTGCCCACGGTTAAAGACGTATACCGCCCACGCCAGCGCCCAGCCGCCACAGGCAAAGCCGGTGCCGATCAGCAGGTCAAACGCGATCCACACGCCCCACGGGAAGCCGCCGTTCAGGTCGGAGACAGAACCCAGACCGAACACCAGACGTTTCACAATCAGGAGCATACAGATGACGATTAACGGTCCAAAAATCATGACCGGTTTACTGATGATTTTGCCGCCCAGCGGTTGTGGATCATGACTCATGATCGTCTCCTCCGTCGTGATGGTCGTTTTTGGTGTTGCGACGAACCAGCACGGTTAAGCCCGCCAGCACAGCCAGTGGTAGCATCATGCCTTTATACAGGGTGTGTTGAATATTTTCGGAACGCGCACCGGTAGAAAGATCGTCCAGTTTCGGCAGGTCGAGATTTTCATAAGGCACACCCGTCAGTACCAGAACCTGAGTACCGCCGCCCTCTTTCTCGCCGTACAGATGCGGATAATATTTCGGCACTGTGTGCAGGTAAGTGTCGCCAGATTTCAGCGTCTGACGCGGATAGTGGTATTCGCTGCCAGGCTTCAGCGCCAGGCGTTTTTTCGCCTCAGCCATCAGCTCTTCACGCGTACCAAAAATCACCGCGCCCGCCGGGCACACTTCTACGCAGCCAGGCAGACCGCCTTTATCGAGACGTTCCACGCCTTTCTGGTTACACAGCTCACACTTATGCAACGCACCAAACGGGTTGTTGTAGTCGTACTTCGGCACGTTGTACGGACAGGCGACCATGCAGTAACGGCAGCCGGTGCACACATCTTTGTCGTAATGGACAATGCCGGTTTTCGGATCTTTTTTCAGCGCAGAGACCGGGCATACAGAGACACAATTTGGATCGACGCAGTGCATACACTGTTTCTTAATGTACGCATAGCCGTTCTCTTCCTGGTCTTTGTTGACACCCGTGCCGCTGGTCCACACCTGAATGATGTTATTGGTGTATGGCGACAGTTTGTCGTTGTTCGACCAGGTCTGCTCCCCTTGTGGGTTACGTTCAGGGAAGTTGATATCCTGACACTTAGTGACGCAAGCCTGGCAGCCTACGCACAAGGTCGAGTCATACAACATACCCAGCGATCCCGGAATTGGCGGGCGGTTTTCAGCAGCCGCATGGCTGACAGACGGCAACGCGCCCGTCAGCAATGCCCCGCAGGAGGCTGCTTTAATAAAATTACGTCTGTTCACGGTTATTCTCCCCGTGAGTCAGCGTTATCTTTCTTTTGCTGACGACCCAGTTCACGCACCGCCATCACGCTGACACCGGCAACCAGCCCAACCACGCCGCCGAGCAAACCGATAGCGCCCGCAGAGACGTTGCCGCCTTCTTTAGCATTCACGTCCGGTTTTTGTGAGCGTGGCGTCTGGTTTTCGACGTTAGCAAGCTGATGGATGCCTTTATGGAAGCCGATACCTTCTTCGTTACAGCCGTAGCACGGGTGACCAATCGCCACCGGCCACACGCCGCCAACATCGCAGAATTGCAGCGTTGAGCAGTTGCCGTAAGTTTCAGGGCCTTTACAGCCGAGGTGGTACAGGCACCAGCCTTCGCGGTGGCCTTCATCACCGAACTCTTTGGCAAAACGACCAGCATCGAAGTGCGGGCGACGTTCGCAGTGTTCGTGAATCAGACGGCCATAGGCGAAGGTCGGACGATTTTTGTCATCCAGTTTCGGCGGTTTGCCGTAAGTGATGATGTGCGCAACGGTCGCAAGGAAGTTGTGCGGGTTCGGCGGACAGCCTGGAATGTTGATAACGGTTTTGCCCGGCAGAACTTCTTGCAGGCTGACCGCGCCGGTGGGGTTAACCCCAGCTGCTGCGACACCGCCCCACGCGGAGCAAGAACCGATAGCAATAATGGCTGCTGCGCCTTCCGCCGCTTTGCGGATGTGATCCACAATCGGCTCACCGGCAACCATGCAGTAAATACCGTTATCTTTTAATGGGATGGAACCATCCACAACCAACACATACTGCCCTTTATACTTCTCAAGCGCGTTATGTTTGTTCTCTTCAACCTGATGGCCGAATGCGGCGGAAAGGACTTCGTGATACTCCAGAGAGATGGTCTCCAGCACGAGGTTTTCTACCGTTGGATGCGTTGCACGAAGCAGAGATTCCGTACAACCGGTGCACTCCTGCGCGCCAATCCAGATAACCGGCGGGCGCTGCGGGTTAGTGACCGATTCGGCCATCTCTGCGGCGGCTTTGCTACTCAGCCCCATAGTGGCGGCTAATGCTGCACAAAGCTTCATGAAATCACGACGATTAATGCCGTGAGAATGGATGAGGGTGTTATCTCCAGTCATTTATAGTTATTCCGTTGCGAAGACCTGGCATATATTTTGCCTCAACCGCAAAATCAATAATGCGATCGATGCGCCATTTACCACACATTTATTATGGTTATCATTGTCATGATACTGCGGCGGGGCGCTAAAACGAAGGGAAGAAGCATTAGTGTAATTAATTAAAGCAAGATAATACGTATGTTTGATCAATTTTCGAGGCGATAACCAGCCATAAAAAATCGTAATGTAGAACAGGAATTATTCTCACGAAAGAAATCCATTACCATCTCTTTATCCAGTCCATAACGGCGCGTCAGAATACCTGCTTCCCAGGCGCTGAGCTGGCGGTCACCGGTCTTTTTATACATCCGATGCGAGTAGCCTAATACAAATCCGCGCTTATAATCGGCACAGAATTTAGTCACATTAACCGCACTGTCGGCATGTGTTGCTTTTAATCCCGCCATTAAGCCTTTACCAAAATGGTTATTCATCGTTTTGCCCTCAAACGCTATATATCAACTTATATAGCGATATTTTAGGCAAAGAACGACTTTTACGCACGCTATTTTTTTCAGCATGTTAAGAATGTTATCCAGGAAGAGATAAACCCATCAGGAGAGATATTTGTCGAACCATTTCAGCGTCCTTTGCCAGGCAAGATCGGCAGCAGATTTGTCATAACGGGGCGTGGAATCATTATGGAATCCGTGATTAACCCCCGGATAAATATACGCTTCATAAACCTTATTATTAGCTTTCAACGCTGCCTCATAAGCGGGCCAACCTTCGTTGATTCGCGTATCCAGTTCAGCGTAGTGAAGCAGTAAAGGCGCGTCGATTTTCGCCACATCGGCGGTGGGCGCCTGGCGGCCATAAAACGGCACCGCGCAGGCCAGTTCCGGGTATGCCACCGCTGCCGCGTTCGAGACACCACCGCCATAGCAAAATCCCGTAATACCCACTTTGCCCGTGGCTTGCGGATAGCGTTGCATAAACTCAATCGCGGCAAAGAAATCATTCATCAGTTTGGTTGGATCAACCTGCTGTTGCAGCTCACGACCTTTATCATCGTTCCCCGGATATCCGCCCACGGAGCTTAAGCCGTCTGGCGCCAGAGCGATGTACCCCGCCTTCGCCACTCGCCGCGCCACATCTTCGATATACGGATTCAGTCCACGATTCTCATGCACTACCACCACGGCTGGCGTTTTGCCGCTCATCTTCGCAGGCTTCACCAGATAACCCCGAACCTCGCCGTGACCATTTGGCGAAGGATACGTGATGTACTCAGCAACAATCTCCGGGTCGGTAAACTCTACCTGAGTCGCCAGCGCATAATTTGGCTTGAGCAAATCAAACAACGCTAATGCCGTCATCCCGCCCACCGTATACTTCGTCGCCAGGTTGAGGAACTCACGTTTCGAGATTTTCCCGTGAGCGTAATAGTCGTAGTAATCCAGTAACTCTTGCGGGAAATCTTTGGCTGTTAAACGCGACATCGTTTCATTCCTCAACTGTTGTTTTTTTAAGCAAAGCATAAGCACGTGTTTTTGCCCAGTTTTTCGTCACTCTGTGAACTAGGCTACGGGAGACACGCTGGCAAATTGCTAAACTAGAAACATTGTTTCGAAACTGAACGGTGAAAAGGAGATGTCATGGTCTGGTTAGCGAATCCCGAACGTTACGGGCAGATGCAGTACCGCTATTGCGGAAAAAGCGGTTTACGTCTGCCCGCGTTATCGCTCGGTTTATGGCACAATTTCGGCCACGTTAACGCGCTGGAATCACAGCGTGCGATCCTGCGCAAAGCCTTTGATTTGGGCATTACGCACTTTGATTTAGCCAACAACTACGGGCCGCCTCCAGGAAGCGCAGAAGAGAACTTTGGTCGTCTGCTGCGGGAGGATTTTGCTGCTTATCGCGATGAACTGATTATCTCTACCAAAGCCGGATACGATATGTGGCCCGGCCCGTACGGCTCTGGCGGTTCACGTAAATACCTGCTCGCCAGCCTCGACCAAAGCCTGAAGCGTATGGGTCTAGAATATGTTGATATTTTTTACTCTCATCGCGTCGATGAAAATACGCCGATGGAAGAAACCGCCTCTGCGCTGGCTCATGCTGTGCAAAGCGGCAAGGCGCTGTATGTCGGGATCTCTTCATACTCGCCAGAGCGGACGCAAAAAATGGTCGAGTTGCTGCGCGAATGGAAAATTCCGCTGTTAATTCATCAACCTTCATACAATTTACTGAACCGCTGGGTGGATAAAAGCGGCCTGCTGGACACCCTGGAAAATAACGGCGTGGGCTGTATTGCCTTTACTCCACTGGCTCAGGGATTGCTGACCGGAAAATATCTCAACGGTATTCCGGAGGATTCACGGATGCATCGCGAAGGTCATAAAGTTCGAGGTCTGACGCCGAAAATGCTCACCGAAGCCAACCTCAACAGCCTGCGGTTATTGAATAAAATGGCACAGCAGCGCGGTCAGACGATGGCGCAAATGGCATTAAGCTGGTTGCTGAAAGATGATCGCGTGACATCGGTATTGATCGGTGCCAGCCGTGCGGAGCAACTGGAGGAGAACGTACAGGCGCTGAATAATCTGGCGTTTAGCACCGAGGAGTTAGCGCAGATTGACCAGCATATCGCCGATGGCGAGCTGAATCTGTGGCAAGCGTCATCCGATAAATAACGTGTTAATAACGGGCGCGAGAACCGCGCCCGAATCAGATCAGTGATTATGGCGAGTCAGTCGGTCAAGATAGCCCATCACAAACGCAGAGAGCACAAACGTCAGATGGATAATGACGTACCACATCAGTTTGTTATCAGGGACATTTTTCGCATCCATAAAGACGCGCAGTAAGTGAATGGAAGAGATCGCCACAATCGACGCTGCCACTTTGTTCTTTAGCGACGTTGCGTCCATTTTCCCCAGCCAGTTCAGCTTCTCTTTGTTCTCGGAGATATCGAGCTGCGAGACGAAATTCTCATAACCGGAAAACATCACCATCACCAGCAAACCGCCAACCAGCGTCATATCCACCAGCGACAGCAGAACGAGGATCAAATCAGATTCCGCCATCGAGAAGATATTCGGCAGTACGTGAATAATCTCCTGGAAGAACTTCAGCGCCAGGGCAACTAACGCCAGCGAAAGGCCAAAGTACACGGGGGCAAGCAGCCAGCGAGAAGCATACATTGCATTTTCAAGAAAACGTTCCATACATTCCTGTCGTGTAGTTAAAACGGGCAACAGTATATCGCAATTGAGTAAACAGCGCGCAACAGCAAATCAACATATACGTTAAACCGTTGTCGCATAAATCCGAGGTTTAGGGATCTTCCTGGTTCCCTGATTAACGCATTGAGAGCGTCTACCCTTATAGGACGTTGAACCTGAAGGGAGAAAAGCGATGTCTCATTTAAAAGACCCGACCACGCAGTATTACACTGGTGAATATCCCAAACAGAAACAACCGACGCCAGGCATCCAGGCGAAGATGACGCCGGTGCCGGATTGCGGCGAGAAAACCTATGTTGGTAGCGGTCGCCTGAAAGATCGTAAGGCACTGGTGACAGGGGGCGATTCTGGTATCGGTCGTGCTGCCGCCATCGCTTACGCGCGTGAAGGCGCTGACGTGGCGATCAGTTATCTTCCGGCGGAAGAAGAAGACGCCCAGGATGTGAAAAAGATTATTGAAGAATGCGGACGCAAAGTCGTTCTGCTGCCGGGCGATTTAAGCGATGAGAAATTTGCCCGTTCGCTAGTTCACGACGCGCATAAGGCGTTAGGCGGGCTGGATATTATGGCGCTAGTCGCCGGGAAACAGGTTGCCATTCCTGATATTGCAGACCTCACCAGCGAACAGTTTCAAGAGACCTTTGCCATTAACGTTTTCGCGCTGTTCTGGTTAACCCAGGAAGCGATTCCCTTGCTGCCGAAAGGCTCAAGTATCATCACCACTTCGTCAATCCAGGCGTACCAGCCGAGCCCGCACTTGTTGGATTACGCAGCAACGAAAGCGGCGATTCTTAACTACAGCCGTGGTCTGGCAAAACAGGTCGCGGAGAAAGGTATTCGGGTGAATATTGTCGCACCAGGTCCTATCTGGACGGCACTGCAAATTTCCGGCGGACAAACGCAGGATAAGATCCCACAGTTTGGTCAGAAAACACCGATGAAACGTGCGGGGCAGCCGGCAGAACTGGCGCCTGTTTATGTTTATCTGGCAAGTCAGGAGTCGAGCTACGTCACCGCAGAAGTGCACGGCGTGTGCGGCGGCGAACATCTAGGCTAAAAAATGCCCGGTTGTATGAAGCAACCGGGCATCATTTTTATTTCGCTTTAGCGGTTTCTTCGCCGACCAGGCCTATCTTCAGATAACCCGCCTGATGCAGCGTATCCATTACCTTCATCAACGTCTCGTAATCGACGGTTTTGTCCGCTCGGAAGAAGATGGTGGTGTCTTTCTTGCCTTCGGTTAACGCATTCAACGCCGTAATCATTGTTTCATCGGTGACCGGATCGTTACCGATAAACATCGAGTTGTCTGCCTTCACCGACAGATAAACCGGTTTTTCCGGGCGCGGCTGCGGCGTGCTGGTAGAAGCAGGCAAGTTCACCTTCACATCTACCGTCGCTAACGGTGCCGCCACCATAAAGATAATCAGCAGAACCAACATCACGTCGATAAACGGCGTCACGTTGATATCATGCATTTCGCCGTTATCATCGAGGTTTTCGTTAAGATGCATTGCCATAGCGCATTACCCTGCACGTAATTTTTGTGCGACACGAACCGGATGCGCAGCGGCGCTGGCTTCCAGATCCAGGTCACGGCTTTGCAGCAACAGCACCTGCGCTGCGACATCGCCCAGCATCGCTTTAAAGCCGCCAATCTGGCGCGCGAATACGTTATAGATAACGACCGCCGGAATCGCTGCCACCAGGCCGATTGCCGTTGCTAACAGAGCTTCTGCGATACCCGGTGCAACCACCGCCAAATTCGTGGTCTGCGTTTGCGCAATACCGATAAAGCTGTTCATGATGCCCCAGACCGTACCAAACAGACCAACGAACGGCGAAATCGCGCCAATGGTTGCCAGATAGCCGTTACCGCGTCCCATTTGACGCCCCACTGCGGCGACCCGACGCTCCAGGCGGAAGCTGGTACGCTCTTTAATACCTTCGTTATCGTCGCTGCCTTCTGACAATTCCAGCTCGTTCTGCGCTTCATTGAGCAAATGCAGGCTTAAGCTTTTGCTACCAAAATCAGCGGCGATATCGTTGGCCTGGTTTAAGGAACGCGCTTCAGCCAGCAGTTGCTGCTCGCGCTTAAGGCGACGCTTCTGATTGAAGAACTCTACGCTCTTACTGAAGAAGATTGCCCAGGTGACTACGGAGGCCAAAATAAGCCCAATCATCACGCACTTAACGACAATATCGGCGTGCTGATACATACCCCAGACGGAAAGATCCGTCTGCATTAAATTATTACCCACTGTGTATCTCCAGGACGCAAGTCACAAAATCTGCGCATAATAATATCAAAACGACGTCGAATTGATAGTCGTTCTCATTACTATTTGCATACTGCCGTACCTTTGCTTTCTTTTCCTTGCGTTTACGCAGTAAAAAAGCCACCAGAACGCCATTTGCGAAAATTTTCTTCTTTAATGCCAATTCTTCAGGATGCGCCCGCAATTATTCATGCTAGTTTAGACATCCAGACGTATAAAAACAGGAATACCGACATGGCGGACAAAAAGCTTGATACTCAACTGGTGAATGCAGGACGCAGCAAAAAGTACACTCTCGGCGCGGTGAATAGCGTGATTCAGCGCGCCTCTTCGCTGGTTTTTGACAGCGTTGAAGCGAAAAAACATGCGACGCGTAATCGCGCCAACGGCGAATTGTTCTATGGACGGCGCGGAACGTTAACCCACTTTTCGTTACAAGAAGCAATGTGCGAACTGGAAGGTGGCACCGGCTGTGCACTGTTTCCTTGCGGTGCGGCAGCGGTTGCCAATTCCATCCTTGCTTTTGTCGAACAGGGCGATCATGTGTTGATGACCAACACCGCCTACGAACCAAGTCAGGATTTCTGTAGCAAAATCCTCAGCAAACTGGGCGTAACGACATCGTGGTTTGATCCACTGATTGGCGCGGATATCATTAAACATGTGCAGCCAAACACTAAAATCGTGTTTCTGGAATCCCCTGGCTCCATCACCATGGAAGTGCATGATGTTCCGGCGATTGTCTCCGCCGTGCGCAGCGTGGTGCCGGACGCCATCATTATGATCGATAACACCTGGGCTGCCGGGGTGCTGTTTAAAGCCCTTGATTTTGGCATTGATGTTTCCATTCAGGCCGCCACCAAATATCTGGTAGGTCACTCGGATGCAATGATCGGCACTGCGGTATGTAATGCCCGATGCTGGGAGCAACTGCGGGAGAACGCTTATCTGATGGGACAAATGGTCGATGCCGACACCGCTTATATGACCAGCCGTGGCCTGCGCACTTTAGGTGTGCGTCTGCGTCAACATCATGAAAGCAGCCTGAAAGTGGCTGAATGGCTGGCGGAACATCCGCAGGTTGAACGGGTTAACCACCCTGCTCTGCCGGGCAGTAGAGGTCACGAATTCTGGCAACGAGACTTTACAGGCAGCAGCGGACTATTTTCCTTTGTGTTGAAGAAAAAACTCAACGATGAAGAACTGGCGAACTATCTGGATAACTTCAGTTTATTCAGCATGGCCTACTCGTGGGGAGGATATGAATCGTTGATCCTTGCAAATCAACCGGAACATATCGCCGCCATTCGCCCGCAAGGAAAGATTGATTTCAGCGGCACGTTGATTCGCCTGCATATTGGTCTGGAAAACGTCGACGATCTGATTGCCGATCTGGACGCTGGCTTTACCCGAATTGTGTAACATTGCCAAATTTGGACAATTTTGCAGACATTTAATTGTGAATAGTCTTAAATTGTTGCGTCCGGGATCAAGGCGTCCCGGACGATTCAGGAGTACAATAGGCAAATAAAGGCTTAAACGCTGTTCCACAGGAAAGTCCATGGCTGTTATTCAAGACATTATCGCTGCGCTCTGGCAACACGACTTTGCCGCGCTGGCGGATCCTCATATTGTTAGCGTTGTTTACTTTGTCATGTTTGCCACGCTGTTTTTAGAAAACGGTCTGCTGCCCGCTTCATTTTTGCCAGGCGACAGCTTGTTGATACTGGCTGGCGCACTGATTGCCCAGGGGGTGATGGATTTTCTGCCAACAATCGTGATTCTGACTGCCGCAGCCAGCCTGGGCTGCTGGTTAAGTTATATTCAAGGGCGTTGGCTAGGTAATACCAAAACGGTGAAAGGCTGGCTGGCACAGCTCCCCGCTAAATATCATCAGCGCGCCACCTGTATGTTTGACCGCCACGGTTTGCTGGCTTTGCTGGCTGGACGTTTTCTTGCATTTGTCCGCACGCTGCTACCAACCATGGCGGGGATTTCCGGTCTGCCAAACCGCCGCTTCCAGTTTTTCAACTGGTTAAGTGGATTGCTATGGGTCAGCGTGGTGACCGGTTTCGGCTATGCCTTGAGCATGATCCCGTTCGTTAAACGCCATGAAGATCAGGTAATGACATTCCTGATGATCCTGCCGATTGCCCTGTTAACCGCCGGCCTGTTAGGCACGCTGTTTGTGGTGATTAAAAAGAAATACGGTAACGCCTGACGTTTTTCTCCGTTCCCGGCAGCGATGCCGGGAACACATTTAACTCCCCTGCATCGCCCGCATTCTTGCCGCATCTTCCCCCGGCGTCACACCGAAGTAGCGTTTAAACTCACGGCTAAATTGCGACGCACTTTCGTAGCCGACGCGCATCGCCGCCGCGCTGGCCTTCATGCCATCATGGATTATCATCATCCGCGCCTTATGCAGTCGGTAGTTCTTCAAATACTGCAACGGTGAGGTGCTGGTGACAGACTTAAAATTATGGTGGAACGCTGAAACGCTCATGTTAGCTTCTGCCGCCAGTTGCTCGACGCTCAGGTTTTCGGTGTATTTATTCTCAATCCGTTTCAGCACGCGGCTAATCAGGCTGAAGTGAGTCTGACGACTGACCAGCGCCAGTAATGCGCCACCGCAAGGTCCGGTCAGCACGTAGTAAAGAATTTCGCGGATGATCTGTTTGCCAAGAATGCGCGCATCCAGCGGTCGCTCCATCACGTCCAGTAACCGCTCCGCCGCGCATAAAATCTCTTCTGACAACGTAGCGGAGTTTATGCCACTGGCAGCCATCGACGGCTGGAAATGCTCATCTTCACCAATGTCCATCAACAGTTCCTGTAACTGCAAAATATCGACGTTGAGACGTAAGCCCGCTAATGGCACCTCCGGCGTGGCATAGGTTTCGCACTCAAACGGTAACGGCACCGTCAGCAGCAGATATTCATTGGCATCATAACGAAACACGCGTTCATTGATATAGCCGATTTTATGCCCGGAAAAGAGAATTATGATGCCAGGTTCATACATCACCGGCGTACGTGCGCCGGGGTTCTCGCCATACAATAAGCGCACATCGGGCAATAGCTCAGACAAACTATTTTCTTTATTTTTCAGGTTATTAATTTTGTCCGTCAGCAGGCGGTAAATCTCTTCACGTTTCATATCGCGTAATTTCTTAAGAATAATGCGGCAATTTGATTGTGCGCAATTTTGTAACATTTCTCCAGTACTCTGGAGAAATAGGCAAGACATTGGCAGAAATGAGCATTGAGAGCTGCGGCGCTGGCGACCACAATGAAAAACATCAGGCAGACCGATCTCTGCCCTAATATTGGCTCAGCAAAGGGAGCAAGTAATGAACAACTTTAATCTGCACACCCCAACCCGTATTCTGTTTGGTAAAGGCGCTATCGCTGGTTTACGCGAACAAATTCCTCACGATGCTCGCGTATTGATTACCTACGGCGGCGGCAGCGTGAAAAAAACAGGCGTTCTCGATCAAGTTCTGGATGCGCTGAAAGGTATGGATGTGCTGGAGTTTGGCGGTATCGAGCCAAACCCGGCTTATGAAACGCTGATGAACGCCGTGAAACTGGTTCGCGAACAGAAAGTGACTTTCCTGCTGGCGGTTGGCGGCGGTTCCGTACTGGACGGCACCAAATTTATCGCCGCAGCGGCAAATTATCCTGAGAATGTCGATCCGTGGCACATCCTACAAACTGGCGGTAAAGAGATTAAAAGCGCCATCCCAATGGGCTGTGTGCTGACACTGCCAGCGACCGGTTCAGAATCCAACGCAGGTGCGGTGATCTCCCGTAAAACCACCGGCGACAAGCAGGCGTTCCATTCTGCCCATGTTCAGCCCGTATTTGCCGTGCTCGATCCGATTTATACCTACACCCTGCCGCCGCGTCAGGTGGCTAACGGCGTAGTGGACGCCTTTGTACACACCGTGGAACAGTATGTTACCAAACCGGTTGATGCCAAAATTCAGGATCGCTTCGCAGAAGGTATTTTGCTGACGCTTCTCGAAGATGGCCCGAAAGCCCTGAAAGAGCCAGAAAACTACGATGTACGCGCTAACGTCATGTGGGCGGCAACCCAGGCGCTGAACGGTTTGATTGGCGCTGGCGTACCACAGGACTGGGCAACGCATATGCTGGGACACGAACTGACTGCGATGCACGGTCTGGATCACGCGCAAACGCTGGCTATCGTTCTGCCTGCCCTGTGGAATGAAAAACGCGACACCAAGCGCGCAAAACTGCTGCAATATGCTGAACGCGTCTGGAACATCACTGAAGGTTCCGACGATGAGCGTATTGACGCCGCAATTGCCGCGACCCGCAACTTCTTCGAGCAATTGGGCGTGCCAACCCGCCTCTCCGACTACGGTCTGGACGGCAGCTCCATCCCGGCATTGCTGAAGAAACTGGAAGAACACGGCATGACCCAACTGGGCGAAAATCATGACATTACGCTGGATGTCAGCCGCCGCATTTACGAAGCTGCTCGTTAAGCTTTTTCCTCCTCAAACTTTCGTTTTTGGGTATTTCGTCCAGACTTAAGTTCACACCAACTCACCGGAGCCTGCTCCGGTGAGTTCATATAAAAGGAGGAACGTATGGCTAATCCAACCGTTATTAAGCTACAGGATGGCAATGTCATGCCCCAGCTGGGACTGGGTGTCTGGCAAGCAAGTAATGAGGAAGTCATCACCGCTATCCAAAAAGCGTTAGAAGTGGGATATCGCTCGATTGATACCGCCGCTGCCTATAAAAACGAAGAAGGTGTCGGCAAGGCGCTGAAAAATGCCACTCTTGCCAGAGAAGAGTTGTTCATTACAACCAAACTGTGGAACGACGACCACAAACGCCCCCGCGAAGCACTGCTCGACAGCCTGAAAAAACTTCAGCTTGATTATATCGACCTTTACTTAATGCACTGGCCCGTTCCCGCTATCGATCACTATGTCGAGGCGTGGAAAGGAATGATTGAGCTGCAAAAAGAAGGATTAATCAAAAGCATTGGCGTCTGTAACTTCCAGATCCACCACCTGCAACGTCTGATCGACGAAACTGGCGTGACGCCTGTTATTAATCAGATCGAACTTCACCCGCTGATGCAGCAACGCCAGCTTCACGCCTGGAACGCTACGCACAAAATCCAGACCGAATCCTGGAGCCCATTAGCGCAAGGTGGGAAAGGCGTTTTCGATCAGAAAGTCATTCGCTACCTGGCGGATAAATACGGCAAAACACCGGCACAAATTGTTATCCGCTGGCATCTGGATAACGGTCTGGTGGTGATCCCGAAATCGGTCACGCCTTCACGCATTGCCGAAAACTTTGATGTCTGGGATTTCCGTCTCGACAAAGACGAACTTTGTGAAATCGCAAAACTCGATCAAGGTAAACGTCTCGGTCCCGATCCCGACCAGTTCGGCGGCTAACGCGCAAATTCTCCCGGTGGCGGTAATGTTCCGCTACCGGACTTTTCAGAAATCATTTATTCCCCTCACCTCCCGCCCGTTGTTACTCTCCCTTGTTCAGAAATGCCAAATTTAAGGACATCATCATGCAGAGCTGGAAGCTCTTAAAGCAACAAAGCATCTACAATATGGATAAACACGACGGTGAGGTGAAAAACAGATGAAAATAATACTTCTGTTTTTGGCGTTTTTTGCAAGCTTCACTACTCAGGCACAATCACCCTCGCTGACTGCTGAACAGACAGTTCGCCAGATTTATCAAAACTATAAATCTGATGCCAGCGCGCCTTATTTTGGTGAGACAGGAGAGCAGGCGATAACGTCTGCACGCATACAAAAAGCACTTACCCTGAATGATAATCTCACGCTGCCGGGCAATATCGGCTGGCTGGATTATGATCCGATTTGTGATTGTCAGGATTTTGGCGATCTGGTGTTAGAAAGCGTAGCAGTTACTCAAACGGATACCGATCATGCAGATGCCGTTGTGCGCTTTCGTACCTTTGACGACGATAAAGAAAAGACCACGCAAACGCTGAAAATGGTGGCAGAAAATGGTCGTTGGGTCATTGATGATGTCATCAGCAACCATGGCAGCGTCTGGCAGGCAGTTAATAGCGAGAATGAAAAAATACTGGCGACGCTGGCATCGCTGCAAAAAGAACAGCCAGAAGCCTTTGTCGCTGAATTGTTTAAACATATTGCCGATTATAGTTGGCCCTGGACATGGGTTGTTTCCGACACCTATCGTCAGGCAGTCAATGAATTTTATAAAACCACATTCAATAAAAACGGCAATTTCGATCAAGAGATGCAAATAGAACGGCAATTTATTTACGACAATCCGATTTGTTTTGGCGAAGAGTCGCTATTTTCTCGCGTTGATGAAATTCGTGTACTCGAGAAAACTGCCGATTCCGCCCGTATTCATGTTCGTATTGCGCTGACCAATGATAACAGTGAAGAGCAGGATTTAGTTTTACAGCGGCGCGAAGGAAAGTGGGAAATTGCCGATTTTATCCGTACTGGCAGCGGTAGCTTGCTTAAACAGATTGAAGCGAAAACCGCCGCCAGATTAAAGCAATAAGCTGAATAATTAATACCAGATAAAGGAAACTGGAAATGAAGAATCAACTGTTACTCTTTTTTCTAATATTTATACTCACAGGCTGTGTCAATAATGAAAAAATCAGTCATGTAGAAAATGATATTTATCTGATAAATATAAAAATTAAGCAACTCCAACAGGATATCGACGCTTTACGTCAGGAAATTCAGGTAGCAAAAGAAGCGGCAGAAAAAGTCAATACACGGCTGGATGATGCCGGGAGATGGCCAGACGGAATTTGGGCGCACCCGCCACGGTGGTAATACTCCACTAAACGTCAATCAACTATTAATCAGAACAATAAAAAACAGGGAGAAATAAATAATGAAAAAGATTTTCACCGTGGGAACACTCATTCTGGTAACCGGCTTATTAAGTGGTTGCGTCAATGAGCAAAAGGTCAATCAACTGGCAGGTAATGTACAAACATTAAATACCAAAATCGCCAGGCTTGAGCAGGATATAAAAGCATTACGCCCGCAAATCTACGCCGCCAAATCCGAAGCTAACAGAGCCAATACACGCCTTGATGCGCAGGACTATTTCGATTGCCTGCGCTGCTTGCGTATGTACGCAGAATGATAAAAAAATCCCCGGCAGCATGTCAGTTGCCGGGGATATTTTTTAACGTCCAACCGCCGCTTTAGGGCGTTTCTTCGCCCCAGCATTCACCGGACGAGATTGCGTAGACGACGCTTTTTTTGCCGTAGCAGGCGTCTGACGCTGGGTCGCCATCGGCGTATGTTTAGTCAACGCCGGACGGGTATTGCGGTTCTGGCGACGAGCTTCGCGCATCTCTTCAATGGTTGGCGCAGGCACTAAGCAATCGCGACGGCTGCCAATCAGATGCTTTTTACCCATCGCTTCCAGCGCCTGGCGGATTAACGGCCAGTTTGCCGGATCGTGGTAACGCAACAACGCTTTATGCAGACGACGCTGCTTGTCGCCCTTCGGCACGAAGACGTCTTCGCTCTTATAACCAATTTTCGCCAGCGGATTTTTGCCGGTGTAATACATGGTGGTTGAGTTAGCCAGCGGCGACGGATAGAAGTTCTGCACCTGGTCGAGACGGAAGCGATGTTTCTTCAGCCACAGCGCCAGATTCACCATATCTTCATCGCGCGTACCGGGGTGCGCGGAGATGAAATACGGGATCAGATACTGCTCTTTACCTGCCTGTTTCGAGTAGGTGTCGAACAGTTCTTTAAAGCGGTCATAGCTACCCATGCCCGGCTTCATCATCTTCGACAACGGCCCTTCTTCGGTATGTTCCGGGGCAATCTTCAGATAACCGCCAACGTGATGGGTTGCCAGCTCTTTGATATAGCGCGGATCTTCCACGGCGATGTCATAACGCACACCGGAGGCGATCAGGATCTTTTTAATGCCTTTCAGATCGCGCGCGCGGCGATAGAGGTTGATCGTCGGTTCGTGGTTAGTGTCCATATGCGGGCAAATATCCGGGTAAACACACGACAAACGGCGACAAGTTTGCTCGGCGCGTGGTGACTTGCAGCGCAACATATACATGTTGGCAGTTGGCCCACCGAGATCGGAAATCACGCCCGTAAAGCCCGGAACGGTGTCGCGGATCGCTTCAATCTCATTGATGATCGAATCTTCCGAACGGCTCTGAATAATGCGCCCTTCATGCTCGGTAATAGAGCAGAAAGAGCAGCCGCCAAAGCAGCCACGCATAATGTTGACCGAGAAACGGATCATTTCGTAAGCCGGAATACGGGCATTACCGTAAGCCGGATGCGGCACGCGCTTGTACGGCAGCGCAAAGACGCTGTCCATCTCTTCGGTAGAAAGCGGAATAGCTGGCGGGTTGATCCACACATAGCGGTCGCCATGTTTTTGCATCAGCGCGCGGGCACAGCCAGGGTTGGTTTCGTGGTGCAAAATACGCGAAGCATGAGCGTACAGCACTTTATCTGCCTTTACTTTCTCGAAAGAAGGTAACAAAACGTAGGTTTTTTCCCACGGTTTCGGGCGCGGCGGCTGCACGGTAACGGCTTTGGCTTCTTGTTTTTTCGGAGCCACCGGTTTGTTATCCGCACACGGCAAATCTTCGCCATACGGATGCGGAATAGGGTCGATTTTCCCTGGTGTATCAAGACGAGTAGAATCCACGCCGCTCCAGCCAGGCAGAGCCTCTTTCACGATAATCGCGGTATTACGTACATCGCGGATTTCGCTAATCGGCTCGCCCATCGCCAGACGATGCGCCACTTCCACCAGCGGACGCTCACCGTTACCGAACATCAGCATGTCGGCTTTGGAATCCACCAGCACGGAACGGCGCACGGTATCAGACCAGTAATCATAATGCGCGGTACGGCGCAGGCTGGCTTCAATACCACCGAGGATCACCGGAACATCTTTCCATGCCTCTTTACAACGTTGGGTATAAACCAGCGTGGCGCGATCCGGGCGCTTACCCGCGACGTTATCCGGCGTGTAAGCATCGTCATGACGCAAACGGCGATCGGCAGTGTAACGGTTGATCATCGAGTCCATATTGCCTGCGGTCACGCCGAAAAACAGATTCGGTTTACCCAGACGCATAAAGTCGTCTTTGCTGCTCCAGTCCGGCTGGGCGATGATCCCGACGCGAAAGCCCTGCGCCTCCAGCATACGACCGCAAATCGCCATCCCGAAGCTTGGGTGATCGACATACGCGTCGCCAGTAACCAAAATGATGTCGCAGCTATCCCAGCCAAGTTGATCCATCTCTTCACGAGACATCGGCAAAAACGGTGCCGGTCCAAAACAGGCGGCCCAGTACTGCGGCCAGGAGAACAGGTCGCGATCCGGTTGGATCAGGGAGATAGAGCTCATTTTGCTTCCAGAAATGATAAAAAAATAATCAAAGGCCGGGGATTATAAGCCGGAACGAAAGAGAAATCGAAAGGTATTCCATACTCGCCCTCCTCGGGCGAGTATGGCGATTAAGGCACTGGATTAACCAGCAACTGCCCAATAGAGCCGCGATCCGCCATTTCCAGTGTCTGGCTACCAAAGTAAAACGGGAAATGCGCCCAGGAAGGCTGACCGTAATAAACAAGCAGTTCCACTTGTCCATCAACCCAGACGGTATCTTTCCAGCCTCTGTCTTCCGGGAATGGCATTGCGCCATTCACGTTACGGATCTGGAACATCACACCTTCAATATGGAATGATTGCGGCTCGTCCGCGCGTACCGTCCAGCGTTCCCACGTTCCCTGCTGGGCAGCAACATCAATGCGATTAACGTCCCATAGCTGCCCGTTGATGCCGGGATCATCGCCCAGGCTAATATCACGGCTGCGAATCGGTGAACCGGCCATGATTTCAGTCGGTAACAAGCGCATCGGCAGGCTGTCAGTGACCAGCGGCAGAAGGCCGGTCGGGCGCAACGTTAGCACCAGCGTGGAAACCAGAATGCTGGACGGCTCAAAGAAGCCACGAATACGATCAACAATGCTCGCCGCTTCGCCACAGGTGATAGACACTTCATCACCGTTGCTCATATCCACCAGAATTTCACGGCGTTCGCCCGGCGCCAGCGAAAGCTGCTTCACCGACACGGGAGCAGGCAGGAATCCCTGATCGCCAGAAATCACGTGCAACGGACGACCATCGCTCATCTGCAGTTGATAGCGACGGGAGTTCGATGCGTTCAGCAGGCGCAGGCGCACCCAACCGCGCGAAACTTCAACGTACGGGCTTTGTACACCGTTGACCAGCAGCGTATCGCCAACAAAGCCGCCACTTCCCGGTTCGTTGTATTCTGGCGTACCAAAGTTATCCAGCCGTTTATCCTGGATAATGACAGGAAAATCATCCACACCATAATGGTTAGGAATGGGCAGCGACTTGCTGACTTCATCTTCCACCAGCCACATCCCGGCAAGGCCGTTATAGACCTGCTGCGCCGTGCGGTTGGGGGTATTAGCGTGATACCACAAAGTCGCAGCATTCTGGCGAATTGGCAGCACAGGCGCCCAGTCAGCGTTTGGCGACATCATGCGTGCCGGACCGCCCATCAGTGGACCTGGCACTTGTAATCCAGCCACTGTCATTGAGACATTTTCTGTCAGTCGGTTGCTGTAAATCAGCTTAACATCGTCGCCCTTCCAGACGCGAATAGTCGGCCCCAGGTAGCGACCATTGATACCCCAAACCGACGCGCGCGTTCCTGGCGTAAATGACCAGTGCGCACGTTGTACTGTCATAAATAGCGGTTGCCCACGGCGAGATTCAAGCAGCGGCGGAACGGGCAGTGGTTGCTGTTGACCGGCTGCGCTTGCCTTCAGGGGGACAGCACCTGCACACAGTGCGATCCCCGATGCCTGAATGAACTGACGCCGACTGAGTGACATATTTGCTCCATGTAAAACTGGCTAAAGTAATACCGTGCAGGAAAACATCCCCGCAAAAAACAGATTGCCGACTTAAACTTTTCCGGCGGCTTCGCGCTCTGCGACTTCTTTATCGAGCTCGGCGATTTTTTTTTCCATTATCGAACGACAATGAGCAGCCAGCTCGCGAACCTGATCTTTACCATATTGACTGATGTCAATTGGCGGCAGCATTTCTACGATCACTAAACCATTATTCAGTCGATTAAGATTAATCTTATTCGAAGTCGTGGAAACACACACGGGAATAATCGGGACGCCTGCCGCAATTGCCGCATGGAATGCCCCAGTTTTAAACGGCAACAGACCGCGACCACGGCTGCGCGTTCCTTCCGGGAACATCCAGATGGAAATACGGCGTTTTTTGAAGTGATTCACCACTTCCGCGATAGTGCCGTGCGCCTTAGTACGGTTGTTTCTGTCGATCAATAAGTTGCCGGTTAACCAGTACAACTGCCCAAAGAAGGGGATCCACAGCAAACTCTTTTTACCCACTGTAACCGTCGGCGGCTGCACGATGTTCGATGCTGTCACCATGTCATAATTGTTCTGGTGGTTAGCAATATAGATAGCATTACCATAGCTTTCAGCATCTGCAGGTTTGCGACACTCAACTTTCAGCCCGTACAGCGGCGCAAGGCGCCCAAACATATGCCCGAAGGTGGCTACATGCTTTGGATTTCGCGGGCTGAAAAGGCAGTAAATGGAGCCGAAAACACAGACTAAGATGCTGTAAATAACGGTAATAATAAGACGAAAGATATATAGCATAACACCCTCTGAAGATCTGAGAGACTGGCATTGTACGTCACCTGAAATCAGGTTAGGGCATTGTTAAAAGCCGCTCTCTGGAAAAGCGTATTGTTAATCGCAACGCATGAATAAACAACGGTTTCAAGGGAATTTTTATCGTTTCCTGGGGCTGATTACGCTGCCGGATGACGACTTAACGTGTCATCCGGCGTTCCTTACAAACGGGAGAAAGCCCCTCCGGCATGTTACTCTTCGCTATCGCTACTGCTGGCGCGGTGAGGTGAGTCAATCTCGACACGGTCGATACGCTGTAAACCGCGCATCAAGGTGCCACGGCGACCACGCTCACCGGTCACTTTCAGCAGTTCTTCCGGGCGCAGTTTGATTTTGCGTTTCCCGACATGAATAGTCAGAGTGCTCTGCGGCGGCAGTACATACAGGTGTGCCAGACCATCCTCGCCCCGCGCAGCTTCTGCCGATGGGATGTTGATGATCTTGTTGCCTTTACCCTTCGACAGTTGCGGAAGCTCACTTACCGGGAACATCAACATACGTCCCGCCAGGGTGATAGCCAGTAGCATATCAGAGGCATCTTCAATCACTACTGGCGGCATAACATGCGCATTTTCAGGTAAGGTAATCAATGCTTTACCTGCACGGTTACGGGCAACAAGATCATTAAAGGTGCAGACGAATCCATAGCCAGCATCGGAAGCCATCAACAGTTTCTTATCGTCGCTTTCCATTAGCATGTGATCAACAGTGGCACCTGGCGGTAACGTCAGTTTACCGGTGAGTGGTTCGCCCTGACCACGCGCCGACGGCAGCGTAATCGGGTCGATGGCGTAGCTACGACCAGTGGAATCAACAAATACCACCGGTTGGTTGCTCTTGCCTTTCACCGCCGCTTTGAAGCTATCGCCCGCTTTATAGTTCAGGCCTGGTGCGTCAATGTCATGGCCTTTGGCGCTGCGTACCCAACCCATCTGTGACAGCACAATGGTAACGGGTTCGGACGGCAGCATATCGTGCTCGCTCATCGCTTTCGCTTCTTCGCGTTCCTGCAACGGCGAACGGCGATCGTCGCCATAGGCTTGTGCGTCGGCCTGTAGCTCTTTCTTCAGCAGGTTATTCATCTTGCGCTCGGAAGCCAGAATGCTCTGCAACTGGTCGCGCTCTTTTTCCAGTTCGTTCTGCTCACCGCGAATCTTCATCTCTTCCAGTTTGGCGAGATGACGCAGTTTCAGTTCAAGGATCGCTTCCGCCTGGGTTTCCGTAATGCCAAAACGCGACATCAGTGCCGGTTTCGGTTCATCTTCATTACGAATGATCTCAATCACTTCGTCGATATTGAGAAACGCCACCAGCAAACCTTCAAGAATATGCAGGCGCTTGAGGACTTTCTCCAGACGATAATTGAGACGGCGGCGCACGGTATCGCGACGGAACACCAGCCATTCGGAGAGGATTTCCAGCAGGTTTTTCACCGCCGGACGCCCATCCAGACCAATCATATTGAGGTTGATACGATAGCTCTTTTCCAGATCGGTCGTGGCAAACAGATGATTCATCACCTGATCCATATCCACACGATTAGAACGCGGCACAATCACCAGACGGGTCGGGTTCTCGTGGTCAGATTCATCGCGCAGATCGTCAACCATCGGCAGCTTTTTGTTGCGCATTTGCACAGCAATTTGCTCCAGTACGCGCGCACCAGAAACCTGATGCGGTAAGGCGCTGATAACTACCGCGCCATCTTCTTTCTTCCACACCGCGCGCATACGCACAGAACCACGACCGTTCTCGTAGATTTTACGGATCTCGGCGCGGGAGGTGATAATTTCCGCTTCGGTCGGGTAGTCCGGGCCCTGAACAATATCCAGCAACTGGTCAAGCGTGGTTTTCGGCTGGTCGATTAAAGCGATTGCCGCCTGGGCGACTTCACGCAGGTTGTGTGGCGGAATGTCCGTCGCCATCCCGACAGCAATACCGGTGGTGCCGTTAAGCAAAATATTCGGCAAGCGAGCAGGCAGCATTTTCGGCTCCTGCAACGTGCCGTCGAAGTTTGGCACCCAGTCCGCCGTCCCTTGCCCCAGCTCACTCAATAACAGCTCAGAATATTTCGACAGGCGGGATTCGGTATAACGCATTGCCGCGAACGATTTCGGATCGTCCGGTGCCCCCCAGTTTCCCTGCCCATCAACCAGCGGATAACGGTAAGAAAACGGCTGCGCCATCAGTACCATCGCTTCATAGCAGGCGCTGTCACCGTGCGGATGGTATTTACCCAGTACGTCACCCACAGTACGGGCCGATTTTTTAAATTTGGCGGTAGCATTCAGACCCAGTTCTGACATCGCATACACAATGCGGCGCTGAACAGGTTTCAGACCATCACCAATAAACGGCAACGCACGATCCATGATGACGTACATGGAGTAGTTTAAGTAGGCGTTTTCCGTAAATTCATGTAGCGCAAGGCGCTCTGCCATATCGCTCATTAATTCTGATTCCTCAACTTATTCGCCAGCCTTCAAAGGGGCAATATTGCCGGAGATACTACATTATCTGTCGCGTCGAGTCACAGGAGATCAGTGTGAATAGTGCCGCCGGACGTGCTCCGACGGCGATAAAGGCATCAATGTGCCTTGATATACAACTCTTTGCTGTAGACATAATCCTGGGGATTATGCAGCGGGAAACCGCCAACGTAAGGTTTAAGCAGTTTGATCAGTGGCTGATAGTAGACAGGAATGAGCGGTGCCTGCTGGTTGATAATGGCCTCTGCCTGTTGATACAGCGCATTACGCTTTGTCGCGTCAGTGGTCTGAGCGGCCTGGTTTAGTAACGCGTCATACTTTGCATTTTTCCAGTGGCCGACGTTCTCTTCACTATCGCTTTTAAGCGTGTTCAGGAAGCTGGATGCATCATTATATGTCGCATCCCACGACTGCCGCGACAACATGAAATCACCGCTACGCCGGGCATCGAGATACGTTTTCCACTCCATTGTGCGCAGCGTCACCTGTGCGCCAAGCCATTTTTTCCATTCGGAAGACAAGGCTATCGCCGTTTTTTCATGCAGATCGTACTTGTTGTAGAACAGTTCAAAGCGTAGCGGATGAGAGGCGTCGTATCCCGCTTGTTTCAGCAAGGCTTTTGCCATCGCAACACGCTCACCCATTGGCTTTTGCAGTTCCTCGAACGTTGGCGCACGAAATCCTTCTACCTCTGGCGGTGTCAGCGTTGTTGCGGGCGTTCGCAACCCAAGTATCTTTTGCGCGATTAACGGCCTGTCGACCGTAAGATACAACGCCCGCCGCACACGGGCGTCATCAAACGGCGGTTTCCGGGTGTTGAAGTTGTAATATTCGCTGTTCAGACGCGGGATAATTCGCAGCTCGCCAGGAAGTGATTTTTCGATTGCAGGAATTTGCTGCGCCGGAACCCAGGTGAGATCAACCTCTCCCGCGCGATAGCGGTTATAGCCGGTGACCGAATTATCCAGCGCCAGATACTCAACCTGCTGCAAGACAGTATGCTCTGCATCGCGGTATTGAGGATTTTTTCGCGCTGTAATCTTTTCGTTAACTACCCATTTATCAAGCACAAAAGCGCCGTTGTAAACCATATGTCCAGGCTTACTCCAGCTATCGCCATACTTCGCAATCACATGATGCGGAACCGGAAACAGCGTCGGCCAGGCGAGCATGGTCGTGAACCAGGGAACGGGTTGCTCAAGCGTGACTTCAAGAGTGCGATCATCGGTAGCCTTCACACCCAGCGATGCAATATCCGCTTTACCTGCCACAATAGCCGCTGCATTTTTAATATGCGCCTGTGCCAGATAGCCGGCAAAAGGGCTTGCCGTTTTGGGGTCAACCGCGCGCTGCCAGCCGAGGACAAAATCCTGTGCCGTTAAGGGCTGGCCATCAGACCACTGTAAGCCGTTACGTAAATGGAAAACATAGCGTTTGCCGCCATCTGACACCTCCCATGATTCGGCCTGAGCGGGTTGCACTTTGCCTTCACTGTCTATCCATACCAGACCTTCAAACAGATCCAGCACAATCTGCGCAGCAGTATTCTCCTCAACCTTTTGCGGGTCGAGCGTACCTGGGTCGCTATGATTGTTGTAACGAAAGACTTGTTGCGGGGCGAGCGGTGTGTTGGCGGGAACGTCAGCAGCATAGAGAGGAGCCGCACTTACCAGGCTGACCAGCCATAATAAATTTCGCGTATACATGGTATTCCTTACCGGAGAAATTATAAGCCCGACAACAATACGCCGGTGAGATTGTTAGCTCAAACTTATAGCGAGTGATTTGGCTCACACTCCGTTAAAATATTTCCCGTCACGCCAACGGCACATAGACATCTGTTTCCAGCCGTTGCTCTGACATCCCTTCAGCCAGATTAGTGTAGTGAAACAGTATCGGCGCTTTACGTATTTTCTCTCCGCTTTCAGGCAGCCACTGACGAATGATGCCCCATACTGTGCGCGAAATATCGTCCAGTTCGCCAACGTGACGAGCCACGGCATAACGTCCTCCATCAAGCTCACTATTACTCACGCCATAACGATTCTCCGGAATCGCTTCGCTAACGCTGCCGCAGATATCAAAGCGAAACGCTTCCGGCGCGGTGCTGGCAGGATCATCCCAGGCGACGCCAAATGTCTGGCTTTGGTTAACAGGGGAAAGTCCCGTCTCTTTGCGCCACATGATAAATTTCGCCACGCTATAGTTGAGCAACTCAGGGCTACAACGATGCGGCAACAAAGCCACGCGGGTTGAAGGGAAATTGATGATGTTCACGGCCAGTGCCTGGTTTTTCATGTTGCCTCCCTGCGAAATTATTCCCGGGAACGCGTCCCGGGAGCGGTAACAATTACGGATTCACTTTACGAATCTGTTTAACGTCGATCTCAACTGAGTTCCAGTCTTTATCGACCTCCCCCTGAATCTCAACCGTATCTTTCGGTGTCACCGTTACACCGTTCCAGCGTTTGTGGTCGATATCGACATTGATAGTACCGCTGGCATCTTTGAACACGTAGAGATCGTCAGAGATGCGTTCAACGATATTGCCGCGCAGAGTTACCCAGGTATCATCACGCAGGGATTTTGCGTTTTCTACGTTAGTTACACTGCCGTTCGGCCCCTGAAATCCTCCGGCCTGATTTTGCGTTGCTGATGGTCCAGAAAAACCACCCTGCTCTGCTGCCATAACTGGTGCGCTACACAGAGCCATTACTGCAATTACTGCTGCTAATTTTTTCATGTTTGTTACTCCCTTTAATGTCTGTTTTCGAACATTAAACAAGATACTCCTTAACAACTTCTTAAGAAAAAAAAAGAAAATTTAGTACTGTACAGAGCGCGTTACAACACGGTTTACTGACAACGAATACAGCTATCGCAGGGATGAAAAGATGCGAATTTTACTGATAGAAGATGACATGCTGATTGGCGACGGCATCAAAACAGGTCTTAGTAAGATGGGCTTTAGTGTTGACTGGTTTACGGAAGGTCGTCAGGGAAAAGAGGCGCTTTATAGCGCACCTTATGACGCAGTAATCCTTGATCTAACCTTACCAGGAATGGATGGTCGCGATATTTTGCGCGAATGGCGGGATAAAGGTCAGCGTGAGCCAGTATTAATCCTGACCGCGCGCGATGCCCTGGCGGAACGCGTGGAAGGTTTGCGTCTGGGAGCCGACGATTATCTTTGTAAACCTTTTGCATTGATAGAAGTCGCAGCCAGGCTGGAAGCTCTGATGCGCCGAAGCAACGGGCAAGCCAGCAATGAGCTACATCACGGTAACGTAATGCTCGACCCAGGCAAACGTATCGCCACCCAGGCCGGCGAACTCTTAACGCTGAAGCCAAAAGAATTTGCCCTGCTGGAATTACTGATGCGTAACGCCGGTCGGGTACTGCCGCGCAAACTGATTGAAGAAAAACTGTATACCTGGGACGAAGAGGTCACCAGCAATGCCATCGAAGTGCATGTGCATCATCTGCGACGTAAGCTCGGCAGCGACTTTATTCGCACCGTTCACGGTATTGGCTACACATTAGGTGAGAAATGAAATTTACCCAACGCCTTAGTCTGCGAGTCAGGTTGACGCTGATCTTTTTGATTCTGGCCTCGGTGACCTGGCTACTCTCCAGCTTTGTCGCCTGGAAACAAACAATTGATAATGTCGATGAGTTATTCGATACCCAGTTGATGCTGTTTGCCAAACGGTTAAGTACGCTCGATCTTAACGAAATCAATGCGGCAGATCGTATGGCGCAGACACCGAATAAATTAAAACACGGTCACGTAGATGATGATGCGCTGACCTTTGCTGTCTTTACTCACGACGGCAACATGGTCCTTAACGATGGCGATAATGGCGAAGATATTCCCTATAGCTATCAACGTGAAGGGTTTGCTAACGGGCAACTGGTAGGTGAAGACGACCCCTGGCGTTTTGTCTGGATGACATCCCCCGATGGTAAGTATCGCATCGTTGTTGGCCAGGAGTGGGAATACCGTGAAGACATGGCGCTGGCGATTGTCACCGGACAGCTCATTCCCTGGCTTATCGCGCTGCCTATCATGTTGATTATCATGATGGTACTACTAGGTCGTGAACTCTCGCCACTAAACAAACTGGCGCTGGCGCTACGTATGCGCGATCCTGACTCGGAAAAACCGCTCAACGCTGACGGTGTACCCAACGAAGTGCGTCCGCTGGTCGAGTCGCTGAATCAACTGTTCGACCGTACTCATACGATGATGGTTCGTGAACGACGCTTTACCTCCGATGCTGCTCACGAACTGCGTAGCCCGTTAACGGCGCTGAAAGTACAAACCGAAGTTGCGCAGCTCTCTGACGACGATCCACAGGCACGGAAAAAAGCACTGCTTCAATTACATTCCGGGATCGATCGCGCCACCCGCCTTGTTGATCAACTGCTCACTCTGTCGCGGCTCGACTCGCTGGATAACCTTCAGGATGTCGCGGAGATCCCACTTGAAGATCTCCTGCAATCGTCGGTAATGGATATTTACCACACGGCGCAGCAGGCGAAAATTGACGTGCGGCTGACGCTCAACGCACAGGGCATCAAACGCACCGGACAACCGCTATTGCTAAGTTTGCTGGTACGAAATCTGCTGGATAACGCCGTGCGCTACAGCCCACAAGGCAGCGTGGTGGACGTCACGCTGAATGCCGATAATTTCATCGTGAGGGATAACGGCCCCGGTGTGACGCCAGAGGCACTGGCGCGAATCGGCGAACGTTTCTATCGCCCACCGGGACAAACCGCCACCGGCAGTGGGCTTGGGCTGTCGATTGTCCAGCGGATCGCCAAATTGCATGGCATGAATGTTGTGTTTGGGAATGCAAAACAAGGTGGATTTGAGGCGAAGGTGAGCTGGTAGTGGTGATATTGTTGCAAAATTCGCAAAAGACTTTGCACATTTTGCTAATTTCACCGTACCGCTCTGTGACGTACTATAGTCGACAAACTTCTCACCTTGAGGATAAAAAATGAGCAATACCCTGATTATCAACGGCGCGAAGAAATTCGCCCACTCCAATGGTCAACTGAACGACACCCTGACCGAAGTCGCGGATGGCACGCTCCGCGACCTCGGGCATGATGTCCGCATCGTTCGCGCCGACAGCGACTACGATGTCAAAGCCGAAGTACAAAACTTTCTCTGGGCTGATGTGGTTATCTGGCAGATGCCTGGCTGGTGGATGGGCGCGCCGTGGACGGTGAAAAAATACATTGATGATGTGTTCACCGAAGGTCACGGTACGCTGTATGCCAGCGATGGTCGTACCCGCAAAGATCCGTCGAAAAAATACGGCTCTGGCGGCCTGGTGCAGGGCAAAAAATATATGCTCTCTCTGACCTGGAACGCACCAATGGAAGCCTTCACCGAAAAAGATCAGTTCTTCCACGGCGTCGGCGTTGACGGCGTGTATCTGCCGTTCCATAAAGCAAACCAATTCCTTGGCATGGAACCGCTGCCGACATTTATCGCTAATGACGTGATAAAAATGCCTGATGTTCCCCGCTATACTGAAGAATATCGCAAGCATCTTGTGGAAATTTTTGGTTAACTAGAGCTCTGGCTTTAGAAGGAGTTAACCATGCTTACAGTAATCGCTGAAATCCGTACTCGTCCTGGCCAACATCACCGTCAGGCGGTATTGGATCAGTTTGCTAAAATCGTTCCAATCGTACTGAAGGAAGAAGGTTGCCACGGCTATGCGCCGATGGTGGATTGCGCTGCTGGCGTGAGTTTCCAGTCTATGGCGCCGGACTCTATCGTGATGATTGAGCAGTGGGAAAGCATTGCCCATCTTGAAGCGCATCTGCAAACCCCGCACATGAAAGCATATAGTGAAGCCGTAAAAGGCGACGTGCTGGAGATGAATATTCGTATTCTGCAGCCGGGGCTTTGACATTTCTGAAAAGAGGCCGGTGCTGTTACCGGTCTCAGGTCAGATTAGCCAGTCTTTCTTCCCGTTTTCAAACCCCGATGGAAATCGTTAATTCGCTTAATGGTTTTAACCGCACGCTGCGGCACTGCGGAAGCCACCGACCAGACAATCATTTCCAGGCACAACAATACCGTACCATGTAGCGGCGTTTTCCCCTTTTCATCGCCGCGCGGAACATGAATCACGATACTGGCGTCTTTGCTAAAACGCGAATCCAGAGCGTTTGTCAGCAAAATAACAGGGATCCCCAGCCGTCTTGCTTCACGCAGCGTTGTCAGTCCTTCCCGGTGTGCGGATTTTTGCGCCATCATGATCAATACATCACCACGCTGAAGCGCGATCAGTTGCTCGGCAAGGCCAATACCAGTACGGTTTAGCGCCGTGGCGGGTAAGCCAATACGATTGAATAACCGTGCAGTATAGTCCGCCAGAATACCCGAAGCGCCAATGCCAAAAATAACAACTTGCCGCGCCTGCACCAGCATAGCTACCGCTTGTGCAAGCGCATGGCGGTTTTCAGGCTCTGACAGGACATTACAGGTATACAAATGCCCTTCAAGAACAAAATCGATTGCGGTGTTAACATCGCTCGTCAAGTTACTCACCGTCGTAGACATCTTTTCGCTGGAACTAAGAGCAGGACCAAGCCACTGTTCCAGAGTGCGTTTCAGATCTCGTAGCCCCGCAAACCCCAGGGTCTGTATAGCCCGAATCACTGTGGCATCAGAAGTGTTCAATGTGGTCGCAATTTCCATCGCCGTTTGCTCGAGTACCACTTCACGATGTTCATTAATGTAGCTGGCGACGGCTCTTAACCCAGGCGTTAACTGACTCGCGCGAGTACGAAAACGCTCACCAAAAATATCAACTCGTGTTTTGTCTTTCTGAATCATTTGGCCTCCGGTAGAGGTCGCCCTGCAATTTGTGATTGTATCTGCGCGGCTATCAGCCCCAGCGATGCAAAGGAGTTAGAAATCGCCTCTTCACGAGAAATCAGCACATAGCGCCCGGAACGACAGGCCGTCAGAAATTGACACCATCCCGGCATGACTTTTTCCATTGCTGCCAGCTCATCCTGAGGTTTACCACCGGTGTCACCACGCCAGGTTGCAAAAACAAAATCGGCATCCAGTTCAGGCAAACGCTCCGCGCTCACATCCATTCGCCCACCTTCAGGAATGCTCTCAATCAGCGGCGGAAAGCGAAAACCAGCATCGCGTAATACACGCCCCAGCGAATGATAGCTATGCATCACATTAATTTTTCCCTGATTTGCCTGAATCACCGATACCGTTATTTTTTGGCTGTCCAGCGTCGCCTTCAGCGCATTGATTTGTGCCTGATAGCGGCGTTCAAGTATCGCCAGCCGCGCCTGCGTTCCTGTAAGTTCTGCCAGCTTGCGGTAGATTTCTGGCGCGCCCCCTTTGAGATGATCAATGCTCACCGTGGGCGCAATTTTTTCCAGTTGTTCAATGGGCGTATTACGGGTCGGTTCTGTGATGATCAGATCAGGCTTTGCCGCCACAATCGCTTCAATATCAATATCAGCAGTTCCAATAAAGGCTATCGATGAATTATCGAAGTCGACGCCTGTTAGTAACGCGCCTGATCGAATGAAATGGCTACCATCAGGCCGTGTTCGCCCGTGGCTGGCGACAGGAGGTACACCGAGCTCAATCAGAGGAATAGTGATATCAAGGTCGTGTAAAGAGACAATTCTCTTTGGATGTGCAGGAACAGTGACTTTGCGCCCTAAATCATCAGTAAAGACCTGAACCGGTTCTGTTGCACGGGCAAAAAATGACAACAGTATCAGCAGAGAAAAAAATAAACGCATATAACTCCCGTTAAAAACTGTTCCTGCGTTGCCAGAGCAGTAGTAAAAAGAATGGTCCACCAATCAGTGAAATAATGATGCCGGCTGGCAGTTGCAAAGGCAAAAAAGCCAAACGACCAATGCTATCCGCCAGGATAACTAATAACGCCCCCGATACTGCGCTCCCCAGCAGTAATGTCGTCTGCCCGCCACGCAGAATAAAACGTGATATATGCGGTGCTATCAATCCGACAAAACCGATGTTACCAACACATGAAACGCAGACAGCTGTCAGGATTATTGGTGCGGCTACACGCAATAACGCCAGACGGGAACTATTCACACCTAACCCGGTTGCAATCTGATGACCAAGCAGAGCGATATCCGCAGTCCGGGCGGTGAACAGCAATAAAAGAGCGGCTGGCACCATCCAACAGGCTGAAATACCGACTAACATCCAGTTGGCTGCATGAAGGCTTCCCGATAACCACATCAATGCAGTTTGTACATCACGAACATCTGCTGTGGTCATAAATACACCGATCCCGGCGGCGAAAAACCAGGACACGCCAATGCCTATCAGAACAAATCGCGGGCGAGAAATATCGCGCGCGCAAAAAATCACGATTAAAGCTACCAATAAGCCACCAGCAAGACCAGCCACTGGACGCCAGAACATTCCCAGCATTGGAAACTGGAAAATCAGCCACAGCACAGCCACGCTACATCCTTCTTTAACGCCGATTAAACCGGGATCGGCAAGGCCGTTACGCGCAATGGATTGCATCGCGGCCCCCGCCATACCTAACATGGCTCCGCATAGCAATGCCATGATGACTCTCGGCAAGCGAATATCCTGCACAATATAACGTGCGTCTGTGCTTACGTTTTCTGGAGCAAACAACGCTCGCCCGACTTCCGATGCCGGGACAGAAAAAGAACCATGCATCAGACCGAATATCAGTATTCCAACCGCAAACAGAAACAGCCCACCAAGCAACACCAGATTTTTAGGGCGTACCAGTGTCGAAAACTTACCAACACGTAGTGGACGTAGCCCGACGTTCATTATCCGACTCATTTGAACATCCTCGTCGCCATAATGACAAAAACGGGCGCACCAACTAACGCCGTCATGACACCGGTCGCTAACTCATGGGGCGTGAAAAGCGTCCGGGCAATAATATCTGCCAGTAATAACAAAAGGGCGCCGACACAAGCTGAAAGAGGGAGCAGAACGCGCAGATCCGCTGATACCAGGCGCCTGACAATCTGCGGTACTAGCAAGCCGACAAAACCAATGGGGCCAGCTATCGATACGGCAGCACCGCAAAGCAACGCGATCGCGATCAAAGTGAATGTCCGCGTGCGTAGTACCGAGACACCCAGCCCCTGCGCCATACGATCGCCCAGTGCCAACATGTTAAGAGAGGGAGCAAGGTAAAGGGCTAATACAAATCCCCCCAAAGAAAACCAGGCGGACGTACCCAGCGTCGCCCAATCCTGCCCCGCTAAATCACCTGCTAACCATGTCCGCATCGCCAGCAACGTTTGCTCGTCAAGAATCAGGATTGCAGCCGTTATTGAGGAAACAAACGCCGATAGCGCCACGCCGCATAAAGTAACTTTCATTGGCGTTAACCCTGAACGCCCTGCGGAGGAAAGCAGCAATATCAACAGGAACAATAACGCGCCTCCCGCAGATGCCAGCAGTGGGCGCCCAACAGGAAAGGCCAGTCCAAGCGCGCTGGCGGCAACGACAGCCAGGGCGGCGCCGGCATTTAAGCCTAAAATATGTGGCTCCCCCAATGGGTTACGAATGACAGCCTGCAACAAAGCACCAGCAACGCCAAGAGAAGCACCAGTCAGCAATGCTGCCGCTAAACGCGGCAAACGGAGTCTTACAATTACGTTGTGATCGAAGTTTTGCGGTTCAAAATGAAGAAATGCCTGCAACACCGTTTGTGGTGCAATAAATCGGGCACCAATCCCTGGATATACCACGCATCCCACCAGCAGTAAGGCGAGGAAAAATACAGTAACCAGCCCCGCGCGCATCATACTTTTTCTACACCACGAAACGGCATGAAAAACGATTTCCCCGTCAGAGGATTTATTGATGCGTGAACATCAACGTCAAAGACAGCTTTTACCAGCTCAGGTGTGCAATGCTCCCCCTCATTCAATACACGCACCACTTTCCCCTGGCGTAAAAATATCAGCGTATCACCATAATTCACGGCAAAATTCAGATCATGCAACACCACGACGACTGTACGCCCGTGATGACGCGTTAAATCATGTAATAACTCAAGAATTTCAACCTGATAACGTAAATCAAGCCAGGTTGTGGGTTCATCCAGCAGGATATAAGGCGTCTTTTGCGCCAACACCATCGCAATCCAGCATCGCTGGCGCTGCCCACCAGAGAGTTTTTCAACCGGTAAATGTGCAAACTCCTGCGTACCGGTTAATTTCAGTGCCTCTTCTACCGCCTGTTCGTCGGCGTCGCTCCATTGACGTATGAAATTTTGCCAGGGAAAGCGCCCACGCGACACCAGTTCATAAACGGTTAAGCCCTCTGGCAATAATGGCGACTGCGGCAAGATCCCAAGTCTGCGGGATAACTCTTTCGTTGGTTGCTCGTGAATCGCTTTACCATCCAGCAATATCGAGCCGCCCATGGGTTGCAAGATACGTGCAATGGTGCTGAGCAACGTCGACTTTCCACAACCGTTTGCCCCAACCAGAACGGTCATTTTTTCTGTGGGAACGGAGAAAGAAACACCATCAACAATGATTTTCTTGTGATACCCGGCAGAAACATTGTCGAGGATCAGCCCCTGCCCTTTTGCGTTATGTGCCACGTGTACGCCAACTTAATCAAAGACAAACAAAAATAAAACTCATTCTCCTTTGAGAGTTTGACGCCACAAAATGTAGTAGTCAAGAAGTTAAAAGCCACACAAAAACAAGGTAAATAACAGGTTAAATATTTTTAATGATAAAAATAAAACCATTATATATTAATAATTTAATCACAACTAAATTGCATTAATCTCTCATAAAAACACATGTAGCAATTTTTTGTTATTTCTCATTTACTACTACATCACCACATGATTGAATGATTCTCAATTACATATCCGATGGCGAAATAACAAACGGATAGTGCTTAGTGAGCAACAAGAAACAATTTTCACTCGCGACAATCCGCGAGTTTTTGGGATAACAGACTAAATGGCTAAGTTCACACCTTCATTCTCAGGAGTCAAAGGTCGGGCGCTCTTTTCACTGCTCTTTGCGGCACCGATGATTCATGCAACCGACACTGTAACGACCAAAGATGGCGAAACAATCACTGTTACAGCGGATGCAAACACCGCAACTGAGGCTACCGATGGTTATCAACCTCTGAGCACCTCCACGGCGACATTAACCGATATGCCAATGCTGGATATTCCGCAGGTGGTCAATACGGTTAGCGATCAAGTACTGGAAAATCAGAATGCGACGACGCTGGATGAGGCGCTTTATAACGTCAGTAACGTGGTACAGACCAATACATTAGGCGGGACTCAGGATGCTTTTGTACGCCGTGGGTTTGGCGCAAACCGGGATGGCTCGATCATGACCAACGGTCTGCGAACCGTACTTCCTCGCAGCTTCAACGCCGCAACAGAACGTGTGGAAGTGCTAAAAGGCCCGGCCTCCACGCTGTATGGCATTCTCGATCCTGGCGGACTGATTAACGTCGTGACAAAGCGCCCGGAAAAAACATTCCATGGTTCTGTCTCAGCCACGTCCTCCAGTTTCGGTGGTGGCACCGGGCAACTTGATATCACAGGCCCCCTTGAAGGCACTCAGCTGGCATACCGCCTGACGGGGGAAGTGCAGGATGAAGATTACTGGCGGAATTTCGGTAAAGAGCGCAGTACATTTATTGCCCCATCACTCACCTGGTTTGGTGATAATGCAACAGTAACCATGCTCTATTCCCATCGGGATTATAAAACGCCGTTCGATCGTGGAACGATTTTCGACCTTACGACGAAACAGCCCGTAAACGTTGATCGAAAAATACGTTTCGACGAACCGTTTAATATTACAGATGGTCAGTCCGATCTGGCGCAACTCAACGCAGAATATCATCTCAATAGCCAGTGGACAGCGCGCTTTGATTACAGCTACAGCCAGGATAAATACAGCGATAATCAAGCTCGCGTTACCGCGTATGATGCAACGACAGGAACACTGACACGGCGTGTTGATGCAACTCAGGGATCTACCCAGCGTATGCATTCTACTCGTGCGGATCTGCAAGGGAATGTTGATATTGCTGGATTCTATAATGAAATTTTGGGTGGGGTGTCATATGAATATTATGATCTTCTGCGCACAGATATGATTCGCTGTAAAAACGCTAAAGATTTCAATATTTATAATCCTGTTTATGGCAATACCAGCAAATGCACAACGGTCTCGGCGTCGGACAGCGATCAGACGATCAAACAGGAGAGCTACTCAGCGTACGCACAGGACGCACTCTATCTGACCGATAACTGGATTGCCGTCGCCGGGATCCGCTATCAGTATTACACGCAGTATGCGGGTAAAGGCCGCCCTTTTAATGTCAATACTGACAGTCGCGATGAACAATGGACTCCCAAACTGGGGTTGGTCTACAAACTGACGCCATCGGTATCCTTATTTGCTAATTATTCGCAAACATTTATGCCGCAATCGTCAATTGCCAGCTACATTGGCGATCTTCCACCGGAATCATCTAATGCTTACGAAGTCGGGGCAAAATTCGAGCTGTTCGATGGTATAACCGCAGATATTGCGCTGTTTGATATCCATAAACGTAACGTCTTGTATACCGAAAGTATTGGTGACGAAACCATCGCCAAAACGGCAGGCCGCGTTCGTTCAAGAGGGGTAGAGGTCGACCTTGCGGGAGCATTAACTGAAAATATTAATATAATTGCCAGCTACGGCTATACCGATGCTAAGGTTCTGGATGATCCTGATTATGCAGGAAAACCATTGCCGAATGTTCCTCGTCATACCGGTTCGCTATTCCTGACCTATGACATTCACAACATGCCAGGCAATAACACACTGACGTTTGGCGGTGGCGGACATGGCGTAAGCCGTCGTTCGGCAACCAATGGGGCTGACTATTATCTGCCAGGCTATTTCGTTGCCGATGCCTTCGCCGCATACAAAATGAAATTGCAGTATCCGGTCACTCTGCAATTAAACGTCAAAAACCTGTTTGATAAAACGTATTACACCTCTTCCATCGCCACAAATAATCTGGGCAACCAGATTGGCGATCCTCGTGAAGTGCAATTCACGGTGAAAATGGAGTTTTGATAAAAAAGCCCGGTATACGATTGTATACTGGGCTATGTTTTATTCTCCTGACGGGAGGATTATCAGACCTCAATCTCCGCCATGTCGCCTTTCTCTTGCAACCAGTTACGGCGGTCTTCCGAGCGTTTCTTCGCCAGTAGCATATCCATCATCGCGTCAGTACGCTGATCGTCTTCATCATCAATGGTTAACTGCACCAGACGGCGAGTATTCGGATCAAGCGTGGTTTCGCGCAATTGCATCGGGTTCATTTCCCCCAGCCCTTTAAAACGCTGAACGTTCGGCTTGCCTTTCTTGCGTTTTAATTGCTCAAGTACGCCCTCTTTCTCTTCTTCTGTCAGCGCGTAATAAACCTCTTTACCCAGATCAATACGGTAGAGCGGTGGCAGAGCGACGTAAACGTGACCATGTTTCACCAGCGTGCGGAAGTGTTTTACAAACAAAGCGCAGAGCAGCGTGGCAATGTGCAGGCCATCGGAGTCCGCATCCGCGAGAATACAGATCTTGCCGTAACGTAGCTGGCTAAGATCATCGCTGTCAGGATCAATACCGATCGCTACCGAAATATCGTGCACTTCCTGCGAGGCCAGTACTTCATCGGAAGAGACTTCCCAGGTATTAAGGATCTTACCTTTCAGCGGCATGATCGCCTGATATTCACGATCGCGCGCCTGCTTAGCGGATCCGCCTGCGGAGTCCCCTTCCACGAGGAACAGTTCGGTACGATTGAGATCCTGCGCAGTACAGTCAGCCAGTTTGCCTGGCAATGCCGGTCCACTGGTCAGCTTTTTACGTACCACTTTTTTGGCGGCACGCATACGACGCTGGGCGCTGGAAATTGCCATCTCAGCAAGTAGTTCCGCTGCCTGGACATTCTGGTTCAGCCACAGGGTGAAGGCATCTTTCACCACGCCAGAAACGAATGCCGCACATTGACGCGAAGAGAGGCGCTCTTTGGTCTGCCCGGCAAACTGCGGGTCCTGCATTTTTACTGACAGCACATATGCGCAGCGATCCCAGATATCTTCCGCCGACAGCTTCACGCCGCGCGGCAAAATGTTGCGGTACTCACAAAACTCACGCATCGCATCCAGCAAGCCCTGACGCAGACCGTTAACGTGCGTACCGCCCTGCATCGTTGGGATCAGGTTGACGTAGCTTTCGGTCAGCAGTTCACCACCTTCCGGTAGCCACAGTAGCGCCCAGTCAACCGCTTCAGTATCGCCAGCGAAATTACCAATAAACGGTTTTTCCGGCAGCGTCGGTAAACCATTTACCGCTTCCGCCAGGTAATCGTTCAGACCGTCCTGATAGCACCAGCGTTGCTCAGTGTTGTTGATCTCATCTTTAAAGGTGATCTCAACGCCGGGGCACAGTACTGCTTTGGCTTTCAGGACATGTGTCAGGCGTGAAACAGAAAAACGCGGGCTGTCAAAGAAGGTTTCATCCGGCCAGAAGTGCACGCTGGTACCGGTATTGCGCTTACCGCAAGTGCCGACAACCTGCAAATCCTGAACCTTTTCGCCATTTTCAAACGCGATGTTATAAATCTGGCCATCGCGGCGCACGTTGACTTCTACGCGCTTTGACAGGGCGTTAACCACCGAGATCCCCACGCCATGCAGGCCGCCAGAGAACTGGTAGTTTTTGTTTGAAAATTTACCGCCTGCGTGCAGACGGCAAAGAATCAGTTCAACCGCCGGTACACCCTCTTCAGGGTGAATATCCACCGGCATCCCGCGACCATCGTCAATCACTTCTAACGACTGGTCAGCATGTAAGATTACATCCACGCGTTTTGCGTGACCCGCCAGTGCTTCATCGACACTGTTATCAATAACTTCTTGCCCCAAATGGTTAGGGCGAGTGGTATCGGTATACATCCCCGGGCGGCGGCGAACCGGCTCAAGCCCGGTGAGTACCTCAATGGCATCAGCGTTATAAGTTTGCGTCATGGTTTAAGTTAGCAATTCGAGTTGATCGTCAGAGATGGTGCAGACCAAGAAAATCGACGATCGGGTTGAAATAATCTTCGAAGCCCGTAAATGCGTGGTTGCCGCCTTCTATTACAGTCTGGCGGCAGGAAGCGTAGTACGCCACCGCCTGGCGGTAATCCAGCACTTCATCTCCCGTCTGTTGCAGCAGCCAGATAAGATCCGGCGCTTCCAGCGGGTCAATCTGCATGACTTTGAGATCGTAAATATGGCGTGACTCTAGCACATATTGCTGCCCGGTGTAGGGGTTCTCGTTCTGACCGAGATAGTCTGTTAGCAGTTCAAACGGGCGCACCGCCGGGTTTACCACCACTGCGGGCAGCATAAAACATTGCGACAACCAGGTGGCGTAGTAACCCCCCAGTGACGAACCGACGATACCCAGCGAATCGCCGCCATGTTCCAGGACAATGGATTCCAGCAGTTCTGCCGCATCGGAAGGATACGGCGGCAACTGCGGAATAATCATCTCAACGTCAGGGTGATGTTCCGCCAGCCAGTTTTTCAACAAGCTCGCTTTTGCAGAACGCGGTGAGCTGTTGAAACCGTGTAAATAAAGAAGCGTAGACATCAGTAGCCTTCTGAAGCGGTATCAGGTTGGAAACGCGTGTCCGCCAGGCGGTGCACTTCGGTAGTCAGCGTGCCATCAGCATGTAACTCCAGCGTACGCCAGCCGGGGGCAATGGTGTCCAGCGTGAAGTTGGAACAGTGCGGTTTAAATTGCACACAGGTCGACGGCGTTGCCAGCAGGCGGCGCCCATTCCAGTCGAGATCGAGTTCCTGATGAATATGACCACACAGCAGATATTTGACGTGCGGAAACTTCGCCAGCACATTATCCAGTTCACCTGCGTTACGCAGACTGTGTTGGTCGAGCCAGCTACAGCCTGCAGGCAGCGGATGATGGTGCAGTAGCAGCAACGTATGGCGCTCTGGCGCATCAGCCAACTTACGTTCCAGCCAATCAAGCTGAAACTCGCTCAATTCGCCGTGCGGTACGCCAAACACCTGGCTATCCAGCAACAGGATTTGCCATTGCTCACCGATAAACACACGCTTCGCCGGGGAGATACCCGCATCCTGTAACGCGCTGTACATCGCAGGCTGGAAATCATGGTTTCCCGGCAGCCAGACGCAGGGCGCACGAAAGCTTGCGATGCCTTCTGCAAAGTGCAGATAGGCCGCAGCAGTTTGATCCTGCGCTAAATCACCTGTCGCGACAATCAGGTCGAATTCGTGCTGGTGTGGACGAATCGCCTCCAGCACAGCCTGGTAGCTCTCCCAGGTGTTAACCCCCAACAGGGCTTCGTGCTTTTGTGCAAACAGGTGAGTGTCGGTAATTTGTAAAATCCTCACTCTGGCCTCACCAGCCAGAGGAAGGGTTAACAGGCTTTCCAAATGGTGTCCTTAGGTTTCACGACGCTAATAAACCGGAATCGCCATCGCTCCATGTGCTAAACAGTATCGCAACCAATCCGCTAAAAACTGATTAATTTGATGCTTTTCGTCGCGTTGATGCAACTTTTTATTAGGATAATCATACCGCGCTTTGAAGCGAAAAATCTGCTGGCTTGAACACACTTCAGCCACCATCGCGTCATGATACAGACGCACCGTCATTGACGGAAGGCTCCAGTAGCTGATCGCGGGCGCAGTCTGTTCTATTGTCACCAGGGTAGTGTATCGGGTCGATTCCACTATCGTTAGCCGATAATGTGCGTTTGCCACCTGATAGCTTATAGTTTCGCCGGGTGCGTCATTGCGCGGTAACAAACGGCGCAATTGTGAAAAGTTCATCTCGCACAGGCGCATCATTTCAGGAAAGTCAGGTGTGTAACGCTTCATTTATGCCCACTCATTTTTTAACGCTTGATGATGCAGTTGCAGCCATTGCAAAGCGATGACCGACGCTGCGTTGTCGATTTTCCCCTCTTCTACCCACTGGTATGCCTGTTCCCGGCTTACCACATGAACGCGAATATCTTCGTTTTCATCAGCCAGACCGTGAATACCGCTTGCGGTCGTGGCGTCCACTTCGCCCACCATAATTGACGAACGCTCACTGGTGCCGCCTGGGCTTGCGAGGAAACTTAACACCGGTTTGGTTCGTTTGACTATCAGCCCCGCTTCTTCAATCGCTTCGCGACGGGCGACATCTTCCACACTTTCCCCCTCTTCAATCATCCCGGCAACCATTTCCAGTAGCCAGGGGGTTTCGCTGGTGTCATATGCGGCAATCCGTATCTGCTCAATCAGCACGACTTCATCACGCACTGGGTCAAAGGGTAGCAAGACTGCGGCGTGACCGCGCTCAAAAATTTCCCTGCGGACTTCATGACTCATTTGCCCGTTGAATAGACGATGACGAAACCTATAAAGATCTAATGAAAAAAAGCCGCGATAAAGTGTTTCTCGTGCAATAATTTCTACATCGTTTTTGCCAAATGAAACGGGCAGGTTGTCTGGCTTAAGCATGGTTAATGTCCTGGCACTAATAGTGAATAAAATGTGAATTTCAGCGACGTTTGACTGCCGTTTGAGCAGTCATGTGTTAAATTGAGGCACATTAATGCCCTATGGCACGTAACGCCAACCTTTTGCGGTAGCGGCTTCTGCTAGAATCCGCAATAATTTTACAGTTTGATCAGCGCTAAATACTGCTTCACCACAAGGAATGCAAATGAAGAAATTGCTCCCCATTCTTATCGGCCTGAGCCTTTCTGGGTTCAGTACGTTGAGCCAGGCCGAGAACCTGATGCAAGTTTATCAGCAAGCACGCCTTAGTAACCCGGAATTGCGTAAGTCTGCCGCCGATCGTGATGCTGCCTTTGAAAAAATTAATGAAGCGCGCAGTCCATTACTGCCACAGCTAGGTTTAGGTGCAGATTACACCTATAGCAACGGCTACCGCGACGCGAACGGCATCAACTCTAACGCAACCAGTGCATCCCTGCAGTTGACTCAGTCCATTTTCGATATGTCGAAATGGCGTGCGCTGACCTTGCAGGAAAAGGCTGCCGGTATTCAGGACGTCACCTATCAGACCGATCAACAAACCTTGATCCTCAACACCGCGACCGCTTATTTCAACGTGTTGAATGCCATTGACGTTCTTTCCTATACTCAGGCGCAAAAAGAAGCGATCTACCGTCAGTTGGATCAAACCACCCAACGTTTTAACGTGGGTCTGGTGGCGATCACCGACGTGCAGAACGCCCGCGCACAGTACGATACCGTGCTGGCGAACGAAGTGACCGCACGTAACAACCTCGACAATGCCGTTGAGCAACTGCGTCAGATCACCGGTAACTACTATCCGGAACTGGCAGCACTGAATGTCGAAAACTTCAAAACCGACAAACCACAGCCGGTTAATGCGCTGCTGAAAGAAGCAGAAAAACGCAACCTGTCGCTGTTACAGGCACGTTTGAGCCAGGATCTGGCGCGCGAGCAAATTCGCCAGGCGCAGGACGGTCACTTACCGACGCTGGATTTAACAGCTTCTACCGGGATTTCTGATACCTCTTATAGTGGTTCGAAAACCCGTGGTGCGAACAGTGCCCAGTTTGACGACAGCAATATGGGCCAGAACAAAGTTGGCCTGAGCTTCTCGCTGCCGATTTATCAGGGCGGGATGGTTAACTCGCAGGTGAAACAGGCACAATACAACTTTGTCGGTGCCAGCGAACAACTGGAAAGCGCACACCGTAGCGTCGTGCAAACCGTGCGTTCCTCTTTCAACAACATAAATGCATCTATCAGTAGCATTAACGCTTACAAACAAGCCGTTGTTTCCGCCCAAAGCTCATTAGACGCGATGGAAGCGGGCTACTCGGTCGGTACGCGTACCATTGTTGATGTGTTGGACGCTACCACTACGCTGTACAACGCCAAACAAGAACTGGCAAATGCGCGTTATAACTACCTGATTAACCAGTTGAATATTAAATCAGCTCTGGGTACGTTGAACGAGCAGGATCTGCTGGCACTGAACAATGCGCTGAGCAAACCGGTTTCCACTAACCCGGAAAACGTTGCACCGCCAACGCCAGAACAGAATGCTATTGCTGATGGCTATGCGCCTGATAGCCCGGCACCAGTTGTTCAGCAAACATCCGCACGCACTACCACCAGTAACGGTCATAACCCTTTCCGTAACTGATGACGATGACGGGGCTTCGGCCCCGTCTGAACGTAAGGCAACGTAAAGATACGGGTTATCTGCCGCATTCTTCCCCCTTCTCGCTTCAATTTCGACCAGCCATCCTCTATTCTGATGGGTATTTACCACTGGTCCCGGAAGACAAAAATGAAACGGACAAAATCCATACGCCACGCATCGTTCCGTAAAAACTGGAGCGCACGCCATCTGACACCTGTCGCTCTCGCGGTTGCCACTGTTTTTATGCTGGCTGGCTGTGAAAAGAGTGATGAGACTGTGTCTCTGTATCAAAATGCTGATGATTGTTCAGCTGCAAACCCAGGTAAAAGCGCAGAATGCGCCACTGCGTACAATAATGCGCTGAAAGAAGCGGAACGTACTGCGCCGAAATACGCCACTCGGGAAGACTGTGTTGCTGAATTTGGCGAAGGTCAATGCCAGCAGGCGCCGGCTCAGGCTGGCATGGCGCCAGAAAACCAGGCACAGGCTCAGCAATCCAGCGGTAGCTTCTGGATGCCGCTGATGGCTGGTTACATGATGGGGCGTCTGATGGGCGGCGGCGCGGGCTTTGCACAGCAGCCGCTGTTCTCCTCGAAAAACCCGGCCAGCCCGGCTTACGGCAAATATACTGATGCCACCGGTAAAAACTATGGCGCTGCCCAGCCAGGCCGCACCATGACCGTACCGAAAACAGCTATGGCGCCGAAACCGGCGACCACCACCACCGTTACCCGTGGCGGCTTTGGTGAATCTGTTGCCAAACAAAGCACCATGCAGCGTAGCGCAACCGGCACTTCTTCTCGTTCAATGGGCGGCTGATACCGATGGAAAGAGTCAGTATTACCGAGCGCCCGGACTGGCGCGAAAAAGCTCACGAGTACGGTTTCAATTTTCATACCATGTACGGTGAGCCGTACTGGTGTGAAGATGCTTACTACAAATTGACCCTCGCACAGGTCGAAAAGCTGGAAGAAGTCACCGCCGAACTACACCAGATGTGCCTGAAAGTGGTGGAAAGAGTGATCGCCAGCGACGAGCTGATGACCAAATTCCGCATTCCAAAACACACCTGGAGTTTTGTGCGTCAGTCATGGCTGACTCACCAGCCGTCGCTTTATTCGCGTCTTGATCTGGCGTGGGATGGCACTGGCGAACCTAAACTTCTGGAAAATAACGCCGATACACCAACGTCACTGTATGAAGCTGCGTTCTTTCAGTGGATCTGGCTGGAAGATCAGCTTAACGCGAGCAACCTACCGGAAGGCAGCGACCAGTTTAACAGTCTGCAAGAAAAGCTGATCGATCGCTTTGTCGAGCTGCGTGAGCAGTACGGCTTTCAGTTGCTGCATCTCACCTGCTGTCGCGACACAGTGGAAGATCGCGGCACAATTCAGTATTTGCAGGACTGCGCGACCGAAGCTGAAATCGCCACCGAGTTTCTGTACATCGACGATATCGGTTTAGGCGAAAAAGGTCAGTTCACGGATTTGCAGGATCAGGTCATCGCTAATCTGTTCAAACTGTATCCGTGGGAATTTATGCTGCGCGAAATGTTCTCCACTAAGCTGGAAGATGCTGGCGTGCGTTGGCTGGAACCAGCATGGAAGAGCATTATTTCCAACAAGGCGCTTCTGCCACTACTGTGGGAGATGTTCCCGAATCACCCGAACCTGTTGCCCGCTTATTTTGCGGAAGATGATCATCCGCAAATGGAAAAATATGTGGTTAAGCCGATCTTCTCACGTGAAGGCGCAAACGTGTCAATCATCGAGAACGGCAAAACCATTGAAGCGGCGGAAGGTCCGTATGGCGAAGAAGGCATGATTGTTCAGCAATTCCATCCACTACCGAAATTTGGCGACAGTTATATGCTGATTGGTAGTTGGCTGGTGAATGATCAGCCTGCCGGAATTGGGATTCGTGAAGACCGCGCATTAATCACCCAGGATATGTCTCGGTTTTATCCGCATATTTTTGTAGAGTAATCAATGATACCGGATGGCATTCGCCATCCGGTATCGTAGCTCAGATAAGGCGTTTACGCCGCATCTGACAGCCGTTGCCGGATGTGGGCCGACAAAGGGGGATATTTTCTCCGTTAGCCTACCTGCACCGACAACATGCTTAAACTGCCCATCTCTATGCCATCAACTGGAACAGTCACCGGCTCCTGACCATCCCACGCACCTAACACATACAACAATGGCAGAAAGTGTTCCGGTGTTGGGTTCGATAACGCCCCACCTTCATGGTCGAGGTAATTCACTAGTGGATGCTCCTCAACCGCCCCTTGCCACGTCAGATTCGCTTTCACATACTCATTAAATAACATCGCCCACGGATACGGTGAACTATCACCATGCCACTTCACCGTGCGCAGGTTATGCACCACGTTGCCACTGGCAACTAACATTATCCCTTCATCGCGCAGCGCCGCCAGTTTACGTCCCATTTCGAAATGCCAGGCGGCGGGTTTAGTGCTGTCAATACTCAACTGTACCAGCGGGATGTCAGCGTCAGGATACATCTTAATCAGCACGCCCCAGGAACCGTGGTCAAAACCCCACGCTTCTTTATCCAGGGTAACGGGTACTGGCGCCAGCAATTCGACCAGTCGCTGTGCCAACGCTGGTGAACCCGGCGCCGGATAATGGGTTTCGTATAATTCCTGAGGAAAACCGCCAAAGTCATGAATTGTCGGCGGTGTTTCCATCGCCGTTACTCCCGTGCCACGAGTAAACCAGTGCGCAGAAATAGCGACTATCGCTTTCGGGCGCGGCAATGTCTCGCCTAGCTGCTGCCAGGCCTGGGTATATAAATTATCTTCCAGCACATTCATCGGACTACCGTGACCTAAAAACAATGCTGGCATACGCGTTGAAGACATGATGATATCCTTAATTGAAGGTGTCATTTTGATATCCTCACAATACGCTTGTTCGGTGGGCGAAGAACCCTGATAACCATGATGATGATCATCAGTTATTTTGAAGCTCCACCTGAAGTTGAAGAATTATAAGGAGTTGTCGATGTCAGTACCTCTCATTCTGACCATACTGGCGGGGGCAGCCACGTTTATTGGCGCGTTTCTCGGCGTTCTTGGACAAAAACCCTCAAACCGACTGCTGGCGTTTTCGCTGGGATTTGCGGCGGGGATCATGTTGCTCATCTCATTAATGGAGATGCTTCCTGCCGCATTAGCCGCCGAAGGGATGTCGCCTGTGCTGGGCTACGGTATGTTTATCGTTGGTTTGCTGGGCTATTTTGGCCTGGACCGCATGTTGCCCCATGCCCACCCGCAGGATTTAATGCAAAAATCAGTGCAGCCGCTACCAAAATCAATCAAGCGCACTGCCATTTTGCTCACTCTGGGTATCAGCCTGCATAACTTCCCGGAAGGGATTGCCACCTTTGTCACAGCGAGCAGTAACCTGGAGCTGGGCTTTGGTATCGCTCTGGCAGTGGCGTTGCACAATATTCCTGAAGGTCTGGCAGTAGCAGGGCCGGTTTATGCTGCAACAGGCTCGAAACGCACCGCAATTCTGTGGGCCGGGATTTCTGGACTGGCAGAAATTCTCGGTGGTGTTCTGGCGTGGTTAATCCTCGGTAGCATGATTTCTCCAGTGGTAATGGCAGCAATCATGGCGGCGGTTGCGGGTATTATGGTCGCACTTTCCGTTGACGAATTAATGCCATTGGCCAAAGAAATTGATCCCAATAATAACCCCAGCTATGGCGTGCTATGTGGAATGTCAGTAATGGGGTTCAGTTTAGTGCTGCTACAAACGGCAGGAATTGGTTAAAAACGACTTCAGATGTTGTCCGGCGCATGGACAACATCTGCAGACATCACAAAAGCTCTATTCCAGCTTTTCTGCTACTTCTTCTCTCGCACTGCTTAAGTATTTGTTACGCGCTTCCAGCAGTGCGTCTCTGTCCTGGCGGAACGCCCGACAATAACGTTTCAGATGCAGAAAATAACCCACCACAACCAGCGCAATCAATACAATCCAGTACCAGGCGATAAACATCCTTTTTACCCTTAATATTTAACATTATTAAACATTTGGCGAATAAATTTCACACATCCATTTTCGGATATATTCATATGGTCGCATAATAGAGAAACAATTATATGATTTCGATCATATTTAATGAACAGAAACATATCATTTGTTGTTTAAAAAACACCCTTTACATTAAAAATACTTATACTTCCTTCAACATAGGGTATCTATTCATTATATATATTTCATTGTTGCTATTTTATGTAAACCATATGTTTACAATATTTCATTAGCATTCAGAATATAAATGGAAAGCTATTAACGACAAGCACAAACCGCCTAACAACGGAGGTTAATTTCACCTGTTTACTCAAAACAACATTCACCACATCAATTAATTTTATTTATTTTGATTGATGTAATAGCAAATTCATTTTCTTTATTTATTGTTTAAGTTTTTCTTAAAGTCAATTTAAAAAAACATAACAAGACTTGCATTTAGCCACGTGATAACATTTTACTGAAATTAATATTTCATTCAAAAAATATATTTTCTCTCATATTTCATACTTCCTATTTGTAAAGGATTATACTCATGTTAAAGAAAACCCTTCTGTCTGCATTCGCGGCTACGTTAATTTCTGGTGTCGCTTTTAACGCTCTTGCTGATGATACAAATCAGGGGTCAGGTAAAATCACTTTTAAAGGTGAAGTTATCGATGCACCATGTTCTATCGCGCCTGGTGATGAAGATCAAACCATCAACCTTGGTGAAGTTGCCAGCACTGTATTGAACAGTGGACAAAAATCTCTGCCGGTAGATGTCACCATTCATCTGCAGGACTGCATTTTGTCTGATGGCACAAATACTGTCGATAAAGTCAAAATTACCTTCAGTTCTGCCAGCGTTGATACCACTGACTCCAGCCTGCTGAAAAACACCCTTGATGGCAACATCGGTAGTGCATCGGGTGTTGGTGTTCGCCTGATAAAATCTGACAACACTAATGTGACCCTGGGTACTCCAGTCACCATCAATTTCCCTACCACCAACTCATTCCAGGAGCTGAACTTCAAAGCTCGCATGGAATCCCTGGCTAAAAATGCAACACCAGGTAACGTCCAGGCGCAGACAAACTATGTCCTCGACTACAAATAATAATACTCATAGATAACGCCAGAAAATCAAGCCGATGAAGTTTCATCGGCTGTTTGGGACATTGTAAAAATGGATTTTTATGCAAACTAAAAACACGTTTAGTCGGGATAAATTATCTCTCTCAATAAAAAATGTCCTTTCTGGTGTTGTATGCTCACTGTTATTAGTTTTTCCGACACAAGCGGTAGAATTCAACGTTGATATGATTGACGTTGAAGATCGTGCAAATATCGATCTCTCCCGATTCGAGAAAAAAGGATATATCACTCCAGGCAAATATCTTGTTCGCGTGCAGATCAATAAAAATATATTACCGCAAGCGTCGACGCTGGACTGGGTAAAAGCAGATACAGAAAGCGGTTCGTTACTGTGCCTGACGAAAGAGCATTTAACTAACTTTGGCCTGAATGAAGAATTCATTGACACCTTACAAACAATACAAAGCACTGACTGCCTTGATTTAAGCCTAAAACCAGAATTAATAACGCGCCTCGATAAGTCAACAATGGTGTTATCACTCAGTGTTCCTCAGGCATGGCTCAAATATCAGGCCAAAAACTGGACTCCCCCCGAATTCTGGGATGACGGTATCGCAGGGTTTATTCTCGACTACAACCTGTACGCCAGCCAGTATGCGCCACATCACGGCGACAGCACCCAAAATATCAGTTCCTACGGCACATTAGGTTTCAACCTCGGCGCATGGCGTTTACGCAGTGATTATCAATATAATCAGAATCTTACTGAAGGCCGTTCCGTTAGCCACGACGGCGACTTTGCGCGCACCTATTTGTTCCGTCCTATCCCCACATGGTCATCAAAATTTACCATGGGGCAATACGATCTGAGTTCCAATCTTTACGATACATTCCACTTTACTGGTGCATCCTTAGAAAGTGACGAAAGTATGTTGCCACCCGATTTACAGGGTTACGCCCCGCAAATTACCGGTATCGCGCAGACTAACGCCAAAGTCACCGTTGCACAAAATGGTCGAGTCCTTTATCAAACTACCGTTTCACCAGGGCCATTTACCATTTCTGATTTGGGGCAATCGCTCCAGGGGCAACTGGATGTCACTGTAGAAGAAGAAGATGGTCGCACCAACACCTTTCAAGTCGGCGCTGCTTCTATCCCTTATTTAACCCGTAAAGGGCAAGTGCGCTATAAAATGTCACTTGGGAAACCAACCTCCGTTGGGCATAACGATATCAATAACCCATTCTTCTGGACGACGGAAGCCTCATGGGGATGGCTGAATAACGTCTCTCTCTATGGCGGCGGCATGTTTACGGCTGATGATTATCAGGCGATTACTACCGGTGTAGGTTTTAACCTTAATCAGTTCGGCTCGCTTTCATTCGATGTCACCGGCGCAGAAGCCTCTCTGCAACAACAGAATAGCGATAAATTACGCGGCTATAGTTATCGGTTTAACTACGCAAAACATTTTGAATCAACTGGGAGCCAGATTACCTTCGCGGGTTATCGTTTCTCTGATAAAGATTATGTGTCGATGAGCGAGTATCTCGCCTCGCGCAACGGTGATGAAACCGTCGATAATGAAAAAGAGAGCTATGTAATTTCGCTGAACCAGTACTTTGCTGCGCTGGAGCTGAACTCTTATCTCAATATTACACGTAATACCTACTGGGACCGTGAAAGTAATACCAATTACTCCCTGTCTTTGAGCAGAAATTTTGATATTGGTGATTTCAGAGGGATCTCCGCTTCGCTGGCAATAAGCCGGATTCGTTGGGATGACGACGAAGAGAATCAGTATTATTTCTCATTCTCTCTGCCTTTACAGCAAAATCGTAATATCTCATACAGTATGCAACGTACCGGTGACAGTAATACCTCGCAAATGATCTCCTGGTATGACACATCAGATCGTAACAATACCTGGAATATTTCAGCATCGGCAACAGACGACAATATCCGCGATGGAGAGCCAACACTGCGCGGAAGTTATCAGCACTATTCTCCGTGGGGACGCCTGAATATCAACGGTAGTATGCAACCAAATCAATACAACTCAATCACTGCTGGCTGGTACGGCTCTCTGACAGCCACGCGTCACGGTGTTGCGCTTCATGATTATAGCTACGGTGATAATGCCCGCATGATGGTGGATACAGACGGCATTGCTGGCGTTGAGATTAACTCTAACCGTACCGTGACCAACGGGATGGGCGTTGCTGTTGTTCCTTCTTTATCGAACTACACCACCGCCATGCTAAGAGTGAATAACAACGAATTGCCCGAAGGTGTGGATGTTGAAAACTCAGTCATTCGCACCACGCTCACTGAGGGCGCGATCGGTTACGCGAAACTGAATGCCAGCACCGGATACCAGATCGTCGGAGTGATCCGCATGGAAAATGGCCGTTTCCCGCCACTTGGAGTGAGCGTAACGGATAAAGCATCAGGTAAAGATGTGGGCCTGGTTGCAGAAGATGGCTTCGTTTATCTCAGCGGAATTCAGGAAAATAGTACATTGCGTTTAACATGGGGGGATAACATGTGCGAAATGACTCCGCCCAATAAAAGTAATATCAGCGAAAACGCTATTATTTTACCGTGTAAAAAAGTCAATTAATTCAGGATGAATGAAATGAAAATGCCAATAATCACAACGGGAATGATTTGTTTACTGGTGATAAGTTGTTTTGCCCAGGCCACGGTTTCACCGGACAGGACGCGCATTATTTTTAATGCTTCCAGTAAAAGTGCGACAGTTCGTCTGACCAATCAAAGCAAAACTGAACCTTATCTGGCGCAGTCATGGATTGAAGATGCCAGCGGCAAAAAAACACGCGACTATATTTCAACGCTGCCGCCAATGGAACGTATCGAAGCAGATGAACAGGTGCAAATTCGTCTGATGGCACTGGCATCGCTCAATAACTTACCACAAGACAGGGAAACCTTGTTCTACTATAACGTCCGGGAAATTCCGCCTCGCGCCAAAGAACAGAATGTAATGCAGATCGCGATGCAAAGCCGCCTGAAATTATTCTGGCGTCCAAAAGCCATTGAATTAAAAGAGGGGCAAATGGTGCCTCTGCAAAAAGTCACGGTAACCCGTACTGCGACAGGACTCACGCTCAATAATCCAACGCCTTATCATATTACTGTTGGTTATATAGGCACTAACGGAAAAACATTAATGCCTGGGGCAGACAGCATTATGGTAGCACCGTTTGCAACAGCGACTCAGCACCTGAACAACCTACCAGCCACATTCCTGCTCGGTTTTGTTGGCGACTATGGTGGTCTGGAAATGTTTAAAGTTGAGTGCAACTCCGTCCAGTCTCTGTGTCAAAGCACATCAGCCAGAAAGGGAAAATTATGATTACGCTTTTTAGGCTGTTAGCTATTCTGTGTTTGTTTTTTAACGTTTCTTCTTATGCTGTCGATTGCTATCAGAATAAAAACAAAGGACCTACGCTGATCGAAAAGGAGATGCCCTCCTTCAGAATTCCTCAAAATGCCATTCTGGGTCAGAAAATTTGGGAAAGTGACGATATCGCTGTCCACGTTTTTTGCAACAATGCAGGTAACTGGTCATCTGCTAACCCCACAGAAAATATTCATGCCTGGATCAAATTGGCAGAGTTTAATGATCCCATCGTTCTGAACAACCCGTATTTAATATTTGGTGTGACTTATAACGGTCAGGACTATGAAGGAAATGGTCAGAGCATAGATACGGGAGTGTGTCTGGATCGAAAGAATTCAACGGGGGATCAATATACAACTAAAGCTTGTAATGGCAGCACATATCAGAAAAATAACGAATTCAATGCTCGTTTTCGCTTGTATGTAAAACTCGCTCAATTTCCCCCTTCTACAGAGGGCCTCAGTTGGGACTTTGGGGATGTAAACGTGTTGCAATTTGATGGTGGACAAGGTGCAAACACTAACCCCGGAGCAAAAAACCTTCATGTGAATATTACAGGTCTAGACAATATTTCATTTCTTGATTGCGGCGTAACTATGCGCATTTATCCAGAGAGCCAGATCGTCAACTTTGGTCAAATCGCTGCAAACTCTTTCTCGACATTTCCCCCCAAAGCAGCTTTTAGTGTTTCAACAATAAAAGATGCCACTGCTGATTGCAGCGAACAATTTGACGTTGCAACAAGTTTCTATACAAGTGACACACTCTACGACGATACCCATCTGGAAATGGGAAATGGTCTGTTGATGAACATCATCGACCAAAAAACGAAGGATTCCGTAATATTTAACCAGTATAAAATATTTACCACCTATGTACCGGGACAATCTTCCACCACGGCGACCCATGACTACCTGGCGGAATTAACACAAAAACCTGGCGAATCGCTTAGATTCGGCCCCTTCCAGAAAGACTTGATCGTAAAAATAAACTATCACTAAATAGCAAAAAAGCCGGGGTCAGTCCAGATGCCCGGCTTTTCTATATTCAAAATATACAGGCTATTAACTGGCTTTACGCTCGTGCGCCTGACGATAAGCCACCAGATCTTCGATAGTAACCAGTGCCATATTGTGTTTATTCGCAAACTCAATGCACTCTGGCGCACGCGCCATGGTGCCATCGTCATTAGTCAGCTCACACAGTACACCTGCCGGTTTAAACCCTGCCAGCGTCATCAGATCAATGGTCGCTTCAGTATGACCACCGCGAGTCAGTACACCACCCGCCTGTGCGCGCAGTGGGAAAACGTGGCCCGGACGATTCAGATCTGACGGTTTCGCGCCATCGGCAATAGCAGCACGAACGGTTGTAATACGATCAGCGGCAGAAACACCGGTAGTCACACCTTCAGCAGCCTCAATGGTCACGGTAAAACCGGTGCCATAGGCGCTGGTGTTATTTTCTACCATCATTGGCAGCTCGAGTTGTTTACGGCGATCTTCAGTGATGCACAGGCAAACAATACCGCTACCGTGGCGAATGGTCAGCGCCATCTGCTCAACGGTCATCGTTTCTGCCGGGAAGATCATATCGCCTTCGTTTTCACGGTCTTCATCATCAAGCACCATTACACCGCGTCCTTCACGCAGCGCAGCCAGTGCATTTTCAACACGTTCGAAAGGCGTACCAAAAGAGGAAAGTAGCGTCTGATTCATGGTAAAAAAACCTCACTAAAATTATGGTTACCAGAATCAGGGCAGTCTTAGGAGTGGCGGCATATAGCCAAAATAACGTGAGCGGGTCCATGCCCGACAGAATCGTTACTCTCTCCCATCCGGACTCTAACCGTCGGCCCCGGAATTACACCGGATCTGCTGTCCTTTGAGTTTGCACCCAAAGCGCTCGCGGGCTTTCAACTAAGTTGATTTACCGCCGGTGGGGAATTTCGCCCCGCCCTGAGAATAAGCGGATTCACTATAACGCTAATGATTAGCGGCGGCAACGCACAGGTTCACATAATTCTGGTTTATGACTTACCCTTATCGCACTACAATGGCACTAAACACCTATCAGTACAGGGAAACTACAATGATTGACCCGAAAAAAATTGAGCAAATTGCTCGCCAGGTTCACGAATCAATGCCTAAAGGAATCAGGGAGTTCGGGGAAGATGTGGAGAAAAAAATCCGCCAAACCCTCCAGGCGCAGTTGACGCGTCTCGATCTTGTGAGCCGTGAAGAATTCGACGTTCAGACGCAGGTTCTGTTACGGACCCGTGAGAAACTGGCGTTACTGGAACAGCGCATCAGTGAATTGGAAGCACGCAATAATCCGGTAGCAGAAGTTCAGTCTCCTCCAGCCATCCCACCCGTTGATAAAGCAGAATAAAGCAACACAAAAACGGGCCAAATGGCCCGTAATATCAATGTTCTAATTCCAGTTCTTTTGACTGTGTCATCCGCTGGCAATACCAGGCATAGCGGGCGCAAAACCAGGTCCGATGTTCTTCATCCATATTACCGGTGACGGCCAGAATATCGACCGGGCGGCCTTCAGAATGCATTCTGGCAAAACTACGCGCCAGGAAATCGAAATTATTTAAAGAATTAAGACTATGATCCATAAGCACATCCTCCGGTTATCGCATACCTTTTAAGGCTATATGCTTTTTCTGATTTCAGTATTCCCTAATCAGTGTAGTGCCTTTAAACATAACGTGCGTAAATATATTGTTTAGGATCACACTTTTTCAAAAAATAAAAAATAACATTAAATGACTTCTCCTTTTAAGAACTCACTAACATATGTTATTATTAGCCAAGATAAATGTAAGCAAGGAAACCATACCACAATAAACAATGCGTCACTGAATGGACGATGGAGTGACTGATGATTTTATTTGCCGACTATAACGCACCTTATCTTTTCGCTATTTCCTTTGTACTATTAATCGGTCTGTTGGAAATTATTGCCATTATCTGTGGCCATATGCTATCCGGCGCTCTCGATGCACATCTTGATCATTACGATTCCATAACCACAGGTAATATTAGTCAGGCGCTTCATTATCTCAATATCGGACGGCTACCAGCCCTCGTCATCCTCTGCCTGCTAGCCGGTTTCTTTGGGCTGCTTGGTGTTTTGCTACAACACGCCTGCATCTTGCTCTGGCAAGCCCCACTCTCGAATCTGTTCGTTGTTCCTGTCAGTTTACTGCTCTCAATTATCATGGTGCATTATACCGGTAAGATAATTGCCCCCTGGGTTCCACGTGACCATAGCTCTGCTATTACCGAAGAAGAATATATTGGCTGCATGGCATTAATTACCGGTCATCAGGCGACTTCAGGTAACCCCTGTGAAGGAAAACTCACCGATCAATTCGGTCAAACACACTATTTATTACTGGAACCCGAAGAAGGGAAATTTTTTAATAAAGGTGACGAGGTATTAATTATTTGCCGACTTTCTCCAACGCGGTATTTGGCTGAAAAAAATCCCTGGCCAAATATATTATAAGTATTTAATTAAAAGGAAATTTAATAATGGATGATATTGTTAACTTAGTGCCTTCCTGGATGTTTATGGCGATTGTTGCCGTATGCGTTCTATTTATTATCGGTATTATTTTCGCGCGGCTTTATCGTCGGGCATCTGCTGAGCAGGCATTTGTCCGTACCGGATTAGGCGGACAAAAAGTGGTTATGAGTGGCGGCGCAATTGTTATGCCGATCTTCCATGAAATAATCCCTATCAATATGAATACATTGAAACTGGAAGTTAGTCGCTCGACGATTGATAGTTTGATTACAAAAGATCGTATGCGTGTCGATGTCGTGGTCGCTTTCTTCGTGCGGGTAAAACCGTCGGTAGAAGGCATCGCCACCGCCGCTCAGACGTTGGGGCAACGAACCTTGTCACCGGAAGATTTGCGGATGCTGGTCGAAGATAAATTCGTCGATGCTCTGCGTGCCACCGCAGCACAAATGACCATGCATGAGTTACAGGATACACGCGAAAACTTCGTTCAGGGGGTGCAAAATACCGTTGCAGAAGACTTGTCGAAAAACGGTCTGGAACTGGAAAGCGTGTCACTTACCAACTTTAACCAGACGTCGAAAGAGCATTTCAATCCGAACAACGCCTTTGACGCCGAAGGTTTAACCAAGCTGACGCAGGAAACAGAACGCCGTCGCCGCGAGCGTAACGAAGTTGAACAGGATGTAGAAGTTGCGGTGCGTGAGAAAAACCGTGATGCGCTGTCGCGAAAGCTCGAGATTGAACAGCAAGAAGCGTTTATGACACTTGAGCAGGAGCAGCAGGTTAAAACCCGCACCGCAGAGCAGAATGCGAAAATTGCGGCTTTTGAAGCTGAACGTCGTCGTGAGGCAGAGCAAACGCATATTCTGGCTGAACGGCAGATTCAGGAAACAGAAATCGACCGCGAACAGGCCGTGCGCTCAAGAAAAGTTGAGGCCGAACGCGAAGTTCGCATTAAAGAGATCGAACAGCAGCAGGTCACCGAAATCGCCAACCAGACGAAATCGATCGCTATTGCGGCCAAATCGGAACAGCAGTCACAAGCGGAAGCGCGTGCCAACCTCGCACTTGCAGAAGCGGTAAGCGCCCAGCAAAACGTAGAAACAACACGTCAGACCGCCGAAGCCGATCGTGCCAAGCAGGTTGCTCTGATTGCCGCAGCACAAGACGCGGAAACCAAAGCGGTCGAACTGACCGTCCGCGCGAAAGCTGAAAAAGAAGCCGCAGAGATGCAGGCGGCAGCAATCGTAGAGTTAGCTGAGGCAACACGTAAAAAAGGCCTGGCGGAAGCGGAAGCACAACGCGCACTGAACGACGCTATCAACGTACTTTCTGACGAACAAACCAGCCTTAAGTTCAAGCTGGCGCTGTTGCAGTCTCTTCCTGCAGTAATTGAGAGATCCGTTGAGCCAATGAAGTCTATTGACGGTATTAAGATCATTCAGGTCGATGGTCTGAATCGTGGTGGCGCTACGGGTGATGCAACATCAGGCTGCGTTGGTGGAGGTAATCTGGCAGAACAGGCGTTATCAGCCGCCCTTTCTTACCGCACACAGGCACCGCTTATTGACTCTCTCCTCAATGAAATCGGCGTTTCAGGCGGTTCGTTGGCGGCATTGACTTCACCATTGGCTTCATCGATTCCCGTCGCAGATAAAGTAGAGTAGATTTTCTTATATTCACATCCCTGGCCCGAAAAGCCGGGGATTTTTTATATCTGCGTTCAGCTAAAAAGGTAAGCTGCTCGCTAGAACCGTATTGATATTTACTGAGAGGTCAGTTCAACTATCCTGGGCAACAGATCGCGTACCCGGTTTGCCGGCCAGTCCTGGATATGTTCAATGACATAACGCAGCCATTTTTCCGGCTCCACATTGTTCAGACGGTATGTGCCGATCAGCGAGTACAGCACCGCTGCATGTTCGCCGCCGCTGTCGGAGCCCGCGAACAGCCAGTTCTTCCGGCCTACAGCCCACCCCGTAAGGCGTTCTCTGCGATGTTGTTGTCGATTTCCACCCAGCCATTGCTGCAGTACACGCTTAGTGCGTCCCTCTGTTTCAGCAGGTATGCGAACGCTTTTGCCGTATCCGAGTGACGCGACAGTGTTTTCATCTGTTGCTGTATCCAGTCATACAGTGACTGCATCAGTGGCGCAGTTCTGCCTTTCTGCCGCCAGACGCTGTTCTGCTGAACATCCCCGGACCTCGGCCTCGATGGCATACAATTCACCGATACGCTGCAGGGCTTCCGTGGTGATGTCGGTCGGCGCTCTTGCATGCACATCGTGGATTTTTCTCCGGGCATGAGCCATACACGCGGCTTCCGCTATTCTGCCGGATTCGTACAACGCCCAGTAACCACCGTAAGCATCGGCCTGAAGCACTCCGCTGTAACCGGCCAGGTGATTCTGTGGATGGATACCTTTCCAGTCCGGGCTGTATGTGAACCAGACTGCCGGGGGCATCTCCGAACCGGTGTTACGGTCATCACGGACGTAGCCCCACAGCCGGGCTGTCCGGGTTTTAGCACTGCCCGGCTCCTGGACCGGGACGGGGATATCATCAGCATGAACTTTACCGGACATCAGCACATACTGGCGCAGTTCGTCATACACCGGCTCCAACAGCCCGGCGACGGCATCTGTCCAGCGCCCCAGCGTGACACGGCTCAGCTCCACGCCCTGACGACGGTATATCTCTGACTAGCGATATAACGGCAGATGGTCTGCATATTTCCCGGTGACGATATGGGCCAGAAGCCCCGGTCCGGCATAACTGCGTATAATGGGTTTTGAAGGAACCGGCGCCTGCACGATAAGGTCGCACCGGCAGCAGGCCAGTTTCGGACGTTGTGTTTCGATAACCTTAAAGGCGCTGCTGATAAGCTCCAGTAGCTCTGACACATCACATCCCTGAGGGCTGAGTTCGCCACCACAGGCCGGACAGCATTCCTCTTCCGTCCGGATGCCCCGGGTTTCACGGGGAAGTGAGGCCGGTAACGGTTTACGGGCAGAAGACTGGCGCAGGGCGGATGGTGTCCTGTTGCGTCTGCAACAGTGCCCGCAGGCGGGCGTTCTCATGAGCAAGTGAGGTGTCCATGTCCCCACTTTACAACGGGTTATATGCGGATTCCAGCGTGTTCCGTTCGTTTTGGGTGCTTCCAGTTGATGCCTTCGGGAAGCATGGACAACTGAGCAGGAGTAAGGTGCACCTTTCCGTCACGGGTGACTGACCAGACGAAGCGGCCCCGCTCCAGGCGTTTGGTGAAGAGGCACAACCCGTCACTGGCAGTCCGAGTTCCCAGATAAAACACTCTCCAGGAAAACAGGGGTGTTCAATCTAAGCGGACAACAAATATCAATACGGCAATGGTGAGCTGCTTACCTTTAGAATATCTTTTTGAAATCTGAAGCAGCATATCTTAAGAACTCGTCTAATCCCAGCCTTGACTTAATCATATAACAATATGACTTATCAGGGTTTATTCCTTTTTTTTTCTCTTTATAAAAACCACTTGTTTCTTTATTTTCAAGACGCCAATCTCTTAATGTTATTACCCCCCCTAAGTAACCAGTTACTTGCAGATTATTATAGCCAAAAGACACCATGGCCTCTTTAAATCTCTGAGCAAATGAAGAGGTGTATTTAGAGGCATTGATGCCAGACTGACAACATAGTAGTCTAATATCAACAAAATTCTTGGTGAGATGTTTGCTTACCATAAGCTTAGCAAGCCCTACAGTACTTAATGTTTGCTCTGAAGTTTGACTCTGACCAATACACCATGGATTACCATGAGCAACAATATATAATCTGTCCGTAGGGCTAAGAAAATCCAGGCGCTTTTTAGGGCTATCGAGAATACTTATGAATTCAATACCTTTACGATGATAGTGTTTCCGTTCCTGTTCATACAACGCCTCTGCGTCCCGATCGTCAAAAGGAAAAAAGTAAACGACTCTCATGATAAATTTACTCCTATTTGGAAAAACTGACAGCTAAATAGCTTCGCCTAATCCTGCCTCACTTTCACCAGACCAGGATTTCCTCCCGGGAATGGGGTGATCGTTTTCATAAAATGGTGAACCGTTCTCAACAGCAGCCACAAGTTGACATGAGATTTGTTACACAATGAAGTTCTGATTTATTCTGCGCCAGAATTTTATTGTTTCTCGAAAAAAAAATCCGTGATATTGTTATCATTTTATTATTTCCCAGTGTATTAACTAATAAAAATAGTCTGATGCTGCAAACAGGCCTGCCGTTGATGAATATCACGAATAAATAGATAATATCAGTCCAGAGAGGAGCTTTGAAATTATCATAGTTAGCTATTTATTTTAAACATGCTTACCTATATCAATAGGGTGTTTGGTACGTTTTTTGATAGAATACACCATCCGACAGTCTGTGCTGCGAGCTGGTTCAGCCAGCCGGAACCCTCAGGCTGAAAGGCGAACTGACGCCAGCGTTATTACAGACAATTATCCGCGAAATGAAAGAGAGCAGCCACTGATGATATCTCTCCCTGCCGGTTCGCGTATCTGGCTGGTTGCAGGTATTACCGATATGCGAAATGGCTTTAACGGCCTGGCCTCAAAAGTTCAGAACGTCCTGAAGGATGACCCGTTCTCCGGGCATCTGTTCATCTTCTGCGGACGCAGCAGTGACCAGATAAAAGTGTTGTGGACTGACAGCGACGGGTTGTGCCTCTTCACCAAACGCCTGGAGCGGGGCCGCTTCGTCTGGTCAGTCACCCGTGACGGAAAGGTGCACCTTACTCCTGCTCAGTTGTCCATGCTTCCCGAAGGCATCAACTGGAAGCACCCAAAACGAACGGAACGCTCTGGAATCCGCATATAACTCGTTGTTGTTAGCGCCAGTGATATAAGACGGTAATTCACCATTTGAATTGTCCGCTCCACCCAGCATGTTGTTTCCTTAAGGTTCTCACACCAGAAAGGACATCAACATGCTGAGCAGAGAGGACTTTTACATGATAAAGCAAATGCGCCAGCAGGGCGCGTACATTGTCGATATTGCAACTCAGGTTGGTTGCTCTGGACGAACTGTCAAACGCTACCTCAAATACTCTGAACCGCCAGCCAGAAAGACCCGCCACAAAATGGTTAAGCTGAAACCGTTTATGGATTACATCGACATGCGCCTGGCAGAGAATGTCTGGAATAGCGAGGTTATCTTCGCGGAGATTAAGGCAATGGGCTATCGGACGTTCCATTCTGCGTTACTACATCCAGCCCAAACGTAAAATGCGTCCGTCAAAAAGAACGGTTTGCTTCGAAACTCAGCCAGGATACCAGCTCCAGCACGACTGGGGCGAAGTTGAGGTGGAGGTTGCCGGGCAACGGTGCAAAGTTAACTTTGCGGTTAATACGCAGGGGTTCTCCCGCCGCTTCCATGTCTTCGCCGCACCAAAACAGGATGCTGAGCACACCTACGAATCACTGGTTCGCGTCTTCCGCTACTTCGGTGGCAGTGTGAAAACGGTGCTGGTTGACCGATACGCTGCAGTGCTTCCGTGGTGATGTCGGTCGGTGCTCTTGCATGCACATCGTGGATTTTTCTCCGGGCATGGGCCATACACTCGACTTCTGTTATTATGCCGGATTCGTATAAAGCCCGGAATCACCGACCTGAAGCACATCGCTGTTACCGGCCAGGTGATTCTGTGGATGGATGCCTTTCCGGTCCGGGCTGTACGCGAAGTAGCATACCAGGGCTATAACTTCCAGTCCTCCCTGACCACTTTTATACGGTCTGCCATAAACATCAATAATTAACCCTACTATCCTTTATGAATCTGTTTGTATATTGCCAAAGGTGAAAGAGAGTGAAATATGAGCTTTATATAAGTCATTTTTTCATGACATTACAGTCTCTTTATGCCCCAAAATGCCTTATTAATATTTATTTCACATATAACGTTTCTCATTTAGTAAACATACTTCCAGACACCAGAAGAAACTTTATCATAGAGTTCATCCATGACCTGTTCTGCTCAATGATGATCTGCCGCAGAAAAAAACGCCACTGCTTTAGATAAACTGTTAATCCCAATAACTTTTTCAAGAGTATCTCTTGGGGTCGACATCCTTAATTGATAAAGCCATTCCTTCCGTGTTTTCATATTATTTCTCTGTATTGGCATTCATCGCATGATAAAATTTGTTATTGCTTTTTATTATATTATTCTGAAAGGTATAGATGCGCCTGCAGGAAGCCCCAAAATCAAAACATTTTCGAGAGACGATGATGCATCCCTGTATATTTTACCCCCAGCAGACAGAATATCTTTCATCTGGAAACAAATTACAATATCGCGATGACTTTTTCTATATCCCAGCACACTCATTTTCGCCCGATGCAGGGATATACGACTGTTCGTATACATGACATTAAGACATTCAAGTCCTAAATCTTGGGAGGGTTTTGTTCTGGGAAGCTTTAACCCGGATACCAAAGGATGGGGTTTCAGATCATAAGGGTCCTCAATTTTTGCCACTGTATGAGAATGCCCTGAGATCCGCATATTTTCAAGGTCCACATAATCGGGTAAAGTGATACGCACAAGCCATGTGTCTGGGTGAATGCCGAGAAGTGCCATCATATGTGCTGTTTCTGGCCAGTTATCGAGACTACCATATATCGAGTTCCATAATACCGGAGAATGGTTATCACCAAACGGTTTATATGAAAGTGTTTGATCAATAGCTCTTTCAGAAAACCTTGAGTTTCTGGCATTGAACGGCTGACGATGAGGGTGATTTCTTGAAAACATTAGCATTACCTCATTTATAAAATGTTATCATCATATATGTTATATCCTTGACCCACTATATACAGGCAACCGTTGTATCTTAAGTTAACGTTACTCGCTAACGCCGATATTTCCTCGGAGAGAGATAACCCAGCACACTATGCGGATGGTGCTCGATCGCCACTGCAAGGTTATACAATGCCGTTCTTACATTCGTTTTAGGCATGACGCGATGTAATCTTCCTTCATCGTTTTCACGAACCTTTATGCCATACCGTTACTTTGGAGCTACTGACTGCTATTGTGCAGGGTTCCAGATTCAACTCTCTGGCGAACTGCCGTGTTTCATGAGCCGTAAGAACAGACCGTTATCGGTCAGCCACTGGATGGCTCTTTACGGCTCTTTATAGCCAAAGCGTTTTTCTATAGCTCCTAACATGACATCCTGCACTGTAGCCTTATCATAACCTCGCGTGCCCGCTGCCCAGTCTATGGCTTCACGATCGCAACAGTCCAAGGCGAACGTGACCCGTAGTTTTTCTCCATCATAACAACCGAACTCGAAGCCATCGGAACACCATCTATGGTCGCTTTCGCTCACCGATATTCAACCTTTATGTTCCCGCTGCAGCAGTGAAGGTTTGTCATGTAATAACAACAGGTTATTTTCGTTCATTATCCGATAAACGCGCTTTGCATTCACGAACAGCAGTCCTCCGTTACGGGACTGTCGCCTGAGTATGGCCCAGACACGGCGATAGCCATATGTCGGCATATTGCTAATGATATCGAGGGTGCGTAATAACATTTCCGCAGCCTCATCACGCCTGTGACGATGTATTCGACTTATTACCAGATGTTTTCATCTTTCGTGCCAGTTGCGCACGCGACACGCCCAGAATACGGCTTACCGGGGTTATTCCTTGTCCGTTGGCAACAAAGGGACATGCACTATCCATTTTCTCGACTGACCATACTCCACAGCTTCTTTGAGGATCTCAACTTCCATTGTTTTCTTACCCAGCAAACACTGTAACTCTTTTATTTATTTTATAGCAGCAGCCAGCTCTGAGGCAGCAACAGCAGTGAGGCATCCTTCCCGATATTGTTTTTTCCACTTAAACAACAGACAGAGGGATTAATACCATGTAAACGAGCTGCATGGGACACAATCATGTCGGGTTCCATTGTCTGCTGAGTAATAGCGATTTTTTCCTGAGGTATTTTACGCTTACGGAGCTCCTGCCCCAGCAAAATTCCAGTCATCTCAAAATTAGAACTAGTGTTAGAGATATATCCAAGCCTATCTCTTATTTTAAGATACATCCACTGTCTGGTATTTCAAAGTCCCGGCTCATGTTATCATCATATAAACACCATTATATTTTATGGCATCCATTTTTAAAATTATTTTTCGCACGGGAAATCACAACGGCTGCCTGCATCCTCAAGTTACGGATAATAGTACATATGGCGATATTATACAGTGCTCGCCGCAGTCTCATGACTAAGTGTAACGAGCGAGTGAGCGAGGAATCACCAATGCATCGAAATGTGCACGGTGCACTTACGTGCCGGGGTATGTCTATAGTTCGTTCATATTACTCACTCTATTGAATACATCAATAATTACTGGCAGCGATATATGTGAATATACTGGCATACTTTTTTGTTTCTTTCTTGCAAATATACATTTAGAGTATTTACATCTTCCGATTTAAATAATCCTTCGCTTGGATTAAAGACCTCAATTCCGCATTTATTTTTACGTAAAGCAATCACATGACAATTTTGGGTATAGTATACAATATTAATTATAAAGTCACCATCAGGTAATTCTTCTGGGGTAAACTCATATTCTTGGCATGCCTCCCGAAACAAATATGCAGGCTTTCTATCTCCAATCAAAAATCTTCCGTTTGGAAACAAAACTGCATCCTGTATCTTTCCGGCTTCTACTCCATAACTTACAGCCCTTTGATAGGATGCAAATTTATAAAGTTGGCTGAAATAAAGAAAATCACATGGAAGCTGTTTTCTCCGTCTGTCTATAAAATCAATACACATTGATAAACAAACCCCCTTATGTAAGGAGACATCTAAAATTCTTGACCTCATAAACTTCATTTGCTCAAAATGAAATTCAAAATCAATATTCATAATTCTTTCTCCACTATCTATTTACAAAAAAATGATCATCTCAACACAAAATTCCTCCACGCTACATATCTACACAGCGAAGCTTTGACCACCAAGAAACAGATTAACCTTATATTTATTAATAACCAAGGTTTCATCTATTCTTCCAGTGACCCTGTGAAAATCGCATATACTATAATCTGAATACCCAAACCTCCCCCAACTGAAAGTTAATGGATCCTGTATTGTTATTTTATTACGCTTGGTATTAACTGAAACAATTAAAACATAATGATTGACTCCCCCCAAAAGTCCAAAGTCAGCCATGCCTATTTTACCAGAGGCTATAATAGGCCCATATTTTAAAAGGGCATATTTGTAGCACTCAATATTGTTAGGAAGAAAAATTCTATGACAAAAACTATCCTCAGGAGAAAAACCATAACTTAATCGACTTCTTTTTGCCTTATTCTTTAATAAAAGATAAGACAATTTATTTTTATTACAATACCAGTTCAGTAAAGCATCCTGACAATACCAACCACAGTTCAGATCGACAAAACCACCTATTCCTGGACGCCATTGGTGTTTCATATCTACTCTATATGTAAAGTCCATAAATCACCGACACACATTAAGATAATGACATATATATTAAATTACGCATGAGACTACACTTTATACTTTAATTTTTCACATGCAATATAATTGCATGCTGTTTTAATTTCAACAAACAGTAATTTAACCGTCCTGACACCTTACTTATAAGTATTACTTGGAATATATGCTCGCCATAAAGGTAATGAAAAGACGCAATCATTAGATATTACTTTATAATTACTCCAAAATATAAGATTTTGTTGCACATCAGTCATATATCGGTGTCTGTATAACCATCTTAACTCACTTGCAGTGACACTCATTCCAAATCCTTCAGACTTATCAGCAATAGCTAATAAATCAAGCTTATCGATAAAAAAATGAACTTTTTTTTCAATACAAGCAACTGATATTCAAGACCACATTTACTTGTTTTTTTAAAAACGTTAATCCTATTTTTAAAAGTATTTAACACAAACAAAACTGCAACATTATACTTGTGATGACTTGATATGTAATTAAAAAAACCAAGTGTTCTTTCATTGTTATTCTTTATTACAAATCTTGTATCAGCATAATTCCATATATCATTTGTGAGATCAGCCTGAATTATGTATCTAAAATCATTCCTCTTTATTATATGTAGCTGAATTTCTTTTATTACTACTGCAATACCAAAAATAAGATCTCCATCAGAAATTTTTTCATCAATTTCTTTAAATTTGTTTTTAGAAAAAAAACGTTTCATAAATCATGATATCCATAATTAGTTGAATTCTATTACGATACGTGATTCAGAGGTTTACTCACTCCATGAATATCGTTGTCCACTCTCGTGGTTACTGGCTGACTTATATCACGGTTACCATCGAGCCCCATCACAGAGAGAGAGGTTGCTGTCAACTGTTCTGTCAACGGCAGGATTGTTGGCAGAACGCTCAGAGTAATTGCCTCCATAATGAGGGTATGGGCGACCCCAGATATGAACAAATAACTATCATGCCAAATGGCATCTTATTAGACACACCTGAGTTTTTCAGTCCCACGGACTCCATCACCAATTACTGCTATATTTCCATGAGCAATTATATACAGTCTATCTTAAGGTTCTACAAACGCCAAAGTTTGACAATACCATCTATTTACAATATGCGGGCTGCATCCTTTTCCTCTCTGATAGGTATACTCAGGATTAATGAAAGAATCACGTTCTGAAAACTCAAATGGAAAGAAACAAAATATAAATTTTACTTTGTTATTAATTTGTCATTTAACAACTCATTTTTCATTTTTAAGTTACTAATCTCACAATTAAACTTATTAATATTATACTGTATTATTTCAAGTTCTCTGTTAATATCCTCTTTACTTATATTCACGTTATTATACAATTTTGATATTCTTACATTCAAAGGGGGGTCATACTCGAGAAAAGTATTTTTCATATCATACGCAATCGTTTTTAACTTTGATATGGTAATATAACCTCCATTATCCTCAATTGTATTCAGTGTTTCTGTAAAGTCATCAATTTTCTTGTTGAGCTGAGACCAGGAGTCTGTTGAATCAGGAGTGAATTCTGAACATCCTGAATAATTCATAACCATTTCAGTAAGAAAACTATCAGGTATGATGCTCCTGAGTTTCAGTGCTGTTTCAGGCTTTCCTGAATAATTTATAAAAATGGTTATTAAAACACCTGATATAAAAGAAATCACATTATAATATACGCGTGTTTTTTTACGATTATTTATCAACGTATTATGTTTTTGCCCTGTGATATCATTTGAGTCAACATGTGGGGATAAACGCCCGCTAGAAGGCTGACTCTTTTCTGCATTAGAAACTTCAGAATCAAAACTTTCAGAATCATCACTTTTTTGCCTCCTGAGTTCAGCCAGCACATCTGAAATAATAAAACATTTTCCGGAAAGAAGGTTATACTCAAGCTCAGTCAATAATGTTAAAGCATACTCCAGTAAAGTTAATGATGTGTAAGTTTTTTCATCATCAGGCAGAGTCTGTATTGCAGGAATAACATTTTTAATATACCAGACAAGAATATTTATTCGCATCTGAGTGGCCGTGACATGAGGCCAGCATTTTTTTTGTTTAACAAATGAATCTGCAAATTTCCATGAGGAAATCGCCAGTCCTTCCCAACTATATAGATGGGCGGAAATAAGACAGAACCATGCTCCTGTCTGAAGGTCATATCCGTTTTCCCTGAATAAAGAGAGACATCTTTTCTCCAGTGTCATCCAATATGATCTTTCATATTTTACCGAAGTTAAATTATTTATACTATAACTAAGCCAAAGAAATTCTTTATTATTTTTTGGATCAGTAGTATTTACAGAAAGATCTAGTATAAAATTTTTGTCCATTTTCTTAAGCCATTTTTATTGACCCACTTACGCCTGTCCCCCAATGAAGACAACATGAATATGGTTCTCATTGTAATGAGAGATCAGCAAGGCAATATTGTGTAATACCGTTCTTACAGCTGGATACCATCCGCCTCCCCTGCGGCTGACAATGACCGCAGTTGCCTGCACTTGTGCTTCATTCGTCATCATCGGGTTCGGATGCCGTAATAACGGTTAAAATTATATTCAGCCCTTCACGTGCAACCTGTTTGCACATTACCACGGTGTCGACTGACTTAAGCGGCCTGTTCCAGTACACCTCATGACACCAGTGACACACATGCTGAGTTGCCGGGGTAATTCGAGTGGCTTTCCTGCTTATGCCTGTCGGTGCTTCGCTACAGCGTGACGTGTGAGTATCGGAATGTATACCATCTTACCTCGATCGCCTTAATCCCTTCCTGTTCGCCAGACCAGCATTTTGTATCCGGATTCCTTCAGATTTCACTTCGTCCCCCCTGACCTTCCGCTAACACTTCTCCTCACCGGATGTGTAAAGGACTTACACCTCCAGGTCGTTTTTCAGACACAACGGTTGAAGAACTGTGTCAGTCACGGTGCTACGCGCCATGCCTGGCACATCGCCATATGAGAACCAGACATTTCTGGTTCAATTTAACTTCCGTACAGGAGAAATCAACATAGTAAATTACAAATTACGTAATATAATATTGTCTTTTCTTACTGACATTCTTATTCTTTTTATTATTTTATTATCTTCAGAGTCAATTAAATATCTGGCAAGGACAGGAAGAACCATTCTGTTAAGTACTGCATCTATATCCCTCGCACCAGACTTGTCACATTGACAATGATGTGTAATCCAATCAATGAGAGAATCAGTGTAATCTATTTCATACATCTTACCAGATGCCTGTTCAAAACGTTGGCAAATCTTATCGATTTTGATGAGTACGATATCTCTAAGTATTTTGGTATGCAACGGTGTGAACGGAATTAAGTTAGCTCTTCCCATAAATGCTGTTCCAAAATGTTCATTAAATAAAGGAAGAAGCATTTCTTTTATTTTGTCTTTATTTATCTCACCATCATTCCATAGACTTGTGATTTTTTCACTGGCAAGGTTTGATGTCATTATTATGAAACAATCCCTGAAAGACACCATCTTACCTTCAGAATCCTCGATAATCCCCAAATCAAATATCTGAAAAAAGAACTCCAGAACATCCGGATGTGCTTTTTCAATTTCATCAAGCAGAATAACGCTGTATGGATTATGACTCACTCTTTCTGTAAGAGTCCCTCCTTGACCAAAACCGACATATCCTGGAGGAGCCCCCTTCAGAGTGGAAACCGTGTGAGCCTCCTGGAATTCAGTCATATTAATAGTGATAAGTTTATTCTCATCCCCATAAACAAACTCGGCCAGAGCCCTGGCTGTCTCCGTTTTACCGGTGCCAGAAGGGCCTGCGAGTAAAAATACCCCATCTGGTTTTACCGGATCTTTAAGATCTGCCCGGCAAATAAGGATTTGTGATGCTATAGCAGACATAGCATATCGTTGCCCCAAAACTCGCTGCTCCAGATATCTTAACAGACCGGATGTTTTTTGTTGTTCACTATCAAGGCATACTCCCAGTGGAACACCAGTCCACCCGGAAACGACATCAGCAACACAATTTTTATCCACACACTCAAAAACCATAGGACTGTCTTTCTTGTATGCACTTTCCAGTTCTTTTCTGTACATATCCTTTGATGAAATATCATGTGTACTTTGTATCTTGGCAACCAGTTCACGTTGATGACGCCATGCTGATTTAAGTTGCTCAAGATTCTTCTCAAGTTGAGTAATTTTATTTACAAGTATTTCCTGACGCTGAACATTTGATTTTTCCTGTGTCAGCAGTGCAAGTTCTCCCTGGTGTCTTGCTAATGAGGCTTCAATATCCTGAATGGCATCTGGTGATGTGGACTGAGATACAGCAACCCGTGAGCAGGCTGTATCTAACAGACTTACAGATTTATCTGGCTGATGACGCCCATGCAGATAACGATCTGATAAATGTACCGTTGCAGTTATTGCTTCTTCCCTGATAGAGACATTATGGTGCTTTTCCATCATGGGTAAAAGAGCACGTAGCATCCCTGCAGTGGAATCCTGATTTGGCTCTGTTACTTTAACTATCTGAAAACGCCGGGCTAATGCACCGTCCTTTTCAAAATACTTTTTATATTCTCCCCATGTCGTTGCAGCTATAATGCGCAATTCCCCACGGGCAAGAGCAGGCTTAAGTAAATTCGCTGCATCAGTTTGTCCTGGAAGTCCTCCTGCACCGATAAGAGAATGGGCCTCATCAATAAACAAAATAGCAGTACCATCCAAAGAATTAAGTTCGGTTAACAGCGATTTTAAGCGATTTTCAAATTCCCCTCTGACACTGGCTCCCGCAAGCAAAGCGCCCATATCAAGCGCAAGAATCCTGACATTCTTTAGTGCATCAGGCACATGGCCGGATGCAATTTGCAATGCTAAGCCTTCTACTATACTACTTTTCCCAACTCCCGGTTCACCGGTCAGTATTGGATTGTTCTGTCTGCGACGAAGCAAAATATCGATAAGTTGTCTGATTTCCTTCTCTCTGCCAGTAACTGGATCTAATTTCCCTTTTTCTGCCAGCAAAGAGAAATTTTCAGTATATTTACTGATATATTTATGTGGAGTGTTATCAGTGGAGCGATGAGAAGCAGAATGTTCTGTTTTTCCTGAAAAAGAAATAAGCAACTTCTCTGCCGCATCTACATCACAATATAATGCATCAGCCACATTGTAAGGAAATATAGAATCTCTGATGTTAATCATAGTAATCAAAAAAACAGAGAGATCTATATGATTGTATTGCCATTTAGTAGTGGCATGTATCCATGCTTTTTCCAGTAGAGTTTGCATCGACTCAGAAAATACAGGTGAGGATTGTGGCGCTGTATTGATATGGATAAGTTCACTTTCAATGGCATTAAGAACCCTTTCAGGATTAAATAAAGACAGTTCATAAAACCTTTCGGTTATATACTTATATTCCTGTAATAACTTCCACAGAAAATGCAAACAATCGACTTCATGGTGTTCTCTTGATATTGCGTAATTAATAGCAGAATCAAGAGTACTTCGGCTTTCTGGAGTTAATTTATTAATAATTAATTTCAGATAGGTACTCATTTATCACTCCTGTACTGCTGGACATATTGTTATATTTCTAGGCAGTCTGGAAATCCAGCCACTTTTCTCCCAGCTATGTTTTGTAAGCAGTTTAGTACTCAAATTCACCTGCAAATTTTCAAGTTTATCCTTTTTCTGTTTTAATTGTTCCCATTCGATATATCCCTGACTTAGATCGCTTGTATCACTCAGTTTGTAACGGACGAGAATACCTTTTATCCCCATTGATTCAAGAAGACTTCTTGATTCTGGAGAAAAATCTTTTGTCATTAACTCATCCTCACCATCCGAAAACTTGTTGATAAAATCAATCCAGGCTGTTTCACCTGTAAATTTATAGGTGGTAGAAAAATCAGGGAACAAAATATCAATACTTACAGAGTGACAACGTCCTGGATACCAGGTGAAAATACCTGAATCGGCAAAATTCATACTTCGTATACTACTGTTACCTGTTTTGCACTCAAGAGTCAAAGTTGTACCTGTTGGTTTAATTCCTGGACTACCTGAAATTGTCGCAGGTGCACTACTTATCGTAATTTTGTAAGGCTGTGATTCAACTTCTTGTAGGGTCTGATCCAATACGTCTAATTGTCCCTGTACATTTATTAAGTCGTCCTTGTTTTGCGTCCGGTCTCTGAGCTGAACGTCAATCAAATCATCTGGAGAAACAATGTCATTGATAAAACTAATGAATGAAGGAGAAAACGGTATACTTCTTCCCCTGAAAGACAATAATCTGACACCTTCCGGATCAATCGCTAAAACTCCGTTAGCTGGGCCATTTAAAAAACCAATAATGTTTTTATATATTTTGCCTTGCATTTCAGAATGACTGAAATTATGCTCACTTGAATTTAACTGGCTTAAAACAGAATTCTTCCATTGTTCATCAACCCAGCACCCCATATAAGTGACAGCATGGTCGAGAAGCTGATAATTTTGCCGTTCATAAATATCCCATACAGAATCAATCACTGGTTCTGTATTATTGCTGTTAATGACTGAACGAACCTTTTTAAACTCATCAAATAATAATTCCAGCTTGTTTTTTGGATCTGAACGCATAGCATTCCGGATAAGTTCAACTGATGATGCTGTATGTAACTCTGAATTTACAGCATTACGTAGAGCATTCTGCCAATCTCTCCATGCGGTAACATGATCCGGCGTCCTGTTCATTTGACTGTTATTAAAAACAGAAATCAGGTATATACGTAACATGAGATCAAATTGTTCTATTTGACGCTTTATTCCGTTATCCACTTTAAGTGAAAAAAGACGGTAAAGCAGTCTGAAATCAGAAAGCCAGTCCTGCGCCGAACTTGCTGGTATGTTATGTAATTCATCATCTACAAACTGAAAAAATTTATGCTCAGATGAACGATTATATATAATATTAGTCAGTTGCAGCGGATTCATTAAACCTGAATGTGAATTTTTACGCTCCCTTGCGACAGCCATAATAAACTGTCTGAAATGCTCCTGACGACTTTCATCCAGGTTCTGCACAAAAGATGAAAATGCTTCCGGAATCGTATCACGTCCATATGCCTCTTTGATATTCTCATACCAATGATGAAGTTTATCCTGTCCCGGCTGTGTCCACATACCAGAAAGATAGACAGAAGAGTTTTCATCTTCCCAAAAATCCGTAATTTTTACGGCAGGAATATTAACATATTCAGAAACAAACCATGAATAAGACGGATCACTTTGAATCAACTCTGTCAGGAGGTTTCTGAATACATCAATATTATTACTTCCATTATTTTTTTGTATCTCATCTCTTTCTATAGCAAGTGAAGCTATTGATGATATTTTATCATAAGGTCTGGTTATTTTTAGTGATTCATGAATACCTGGTGATTTTGTTAAGTCACTCAGCGATTCATTTTTAATCATTTTATCCCAGCAGATGAGTGATGAGGAAAGCGACAGAATCAGCTCTCGCTTTTCTGACGGGGAAGCCTGCATGAATTTTTTCTTATATTCGGCAACGCGCCATGAGACAGGACTGGTATAAAATCTGGTATTTTTACGAAGGGACTCTCTGAAAAATAAATATTTATCATCCAACGCAGGTTTAAAAGGGAAAAACAGTATATTAGACCTGACTTTATCTTCATATTTTAATATTTGCTCTGTCAGAAATGCATGGCTAGTATCAACAGAACCTGGGCTGATATCATATACATGATATGAACAATATGCACTATAGCCAACAAAACACAGCACAGTCATGACTATAGCTGATTTAAGTGACATTTTTATTCTTCGTTTATTAACATGAATAACTTCTGAATACTGTATTTGTGGCAGTATTTTAGAAATTAAAACATCTGCAAAAGAACAATTTTTATCCTTACTCAACACTAGCTCACCAGATAAACAGACCCCGGAGATCTCTGTCTGAGAAAAAAACACATTATCGATACTGAATGTGGAAATAAACACATCAAGTGAATGTTTTAGATCATCCAATTTATCAGGAAACAGCAGAATCTCATTTTTTTCCTGATCACTTAATGTATCATCAAGCACATGGCATATTGATGTCGTAATATTAGATTTTAATGATGATAATATATATGATGAATCATATTCAGATACATTTGTTTCTGATTTATTGGTTGCCCAAAATACTGGGTACCATTTATTATTTTTTTGATAATTTTTTTTCGCTAGTGCTGAATATCCACTGATGTGCTCACATCCACTTATCACCAGAAAGACAGGAATATTATGATGTAAGTGTGACGACAGTTGTTCTATAAAACTCCTTGTTTTTTGAGATAATACCTGAATATAAGTGTAATCATGATCAAGTAACTTATCAACCGGAATGACAAGAACAACTCCATGAGGTGGTTGTTTTTTACATTTACGTGCTGATAAAAAACTTATCACGGAGTTCAGCACCCTTGGGTTGTCATACATCTTACCTGACAACTCCAGTACACTTAAATCTCTGAAAAACCACCAACGAATTGTTCGAAATTGCTGGGAAATACTATTTAACCCATCACTGTGAAAGACAGGAAGATTAATATCCTTAAGCAGGGAATTATTTTTTTCTGAATCACCGGTAAGTAAAAACCAAGGGACCACTCCTCTTCTTTTTTTGCTTATGATATTTAAGCCTTTCTTAAAATATGAATCAAGCGTTAATGTTCTTTTTTTACGAGAAAATAACTTTAGCAGCTTTCTGTATTTTTCTGCAGAAAAGCAATTATGGATACAATCCATAAGCAGTTTCAGGGAAAGAGTAACCAGAATTACAAAAAACCAGTAAAATGCAGTTGTAGTATCTGTCCAGTTTCTAAGCACGCCGATGACATAGCAAACAGATAAAACGAAAGCAGAAACAAAAATCCAGAGAAATAATGAAAATGTTTTCTTAAACATAAAAAATCAGCTCACATACACCATAAATAATAATATAAAATAAATAACAATGATAC
>NZ_JABWMT020000012.1:0-145727 GCF_013368915.2 Escherichia sp. 93.1518 | reverse complement strand
GCGGCTTGTCTGCCGTTGTTCCGTGTCAGTGGTGGCGCATTATAGGGAGTTATTCTGAGCTGACAAGAGGAAATTTAAAATAATTTTCCGAATGCGCGTTTTTTCATCAAAACACCTGTTGGTGTGCCATAAAACAAGCAATTTGCCGTTTTTGCAACCGCAATCACACTTCCAGGTGGCATACTAAGGAGGAAAAAAAGAATAAGGAAGATGAGTATGCCATTAAGCGCACAACAGTTAGCTGCACAGAAAAACCTTTCGTATGTCCTGGCTGAGAAGCTGGCGCAACGGATCTTAAAAGGTGAATACGCACCTGGCACCATTCTGCCTGGTGAAATTGAGCTGGGTGAGCAATTTGGAGTGAGCCGTACTGCGGTACGCGAAGCGGTCAAGACGCTAACGGCAAAAGGAATGGTTTTGCCACGACCACGAATTGGTACGCGTGTCATGCCACAATCCAACTGGAATTTTCTTGATCAAGAGTTGCTCACCTGGTGGATGACTGAAGAGAACTTTCATCAAGTTATTGATCATTTTCTGGTTATGCGTATCTGTCTAGAGCCGCAAGCCTGCTTATTGGCAGCAACGGTAGGCACCGCAGAACAGAAGGCGCATCTCAATACATTAATGGCCGAAATGGTGGCGTTAAAAGAGCATTTCCGCCGGGAGCGTTGGATTGAGGTCGATATGGCCTGGCATGAACATATTTATGAAATGAGCGCCAATCCATTTTTGACATCTTTCGCTTCTCTATTTCATTCGGTTTATCACACTTACTTTACGTCAATAACCAGCGACACCGTGATAAAGCTGGATCTACACCAGGCTATTGTCGATGCAATAATCCAAAGCGATGGCGACGCTGCATTTAAAGCTTGTCAGGCGCTGCTACGCTCCCCTGATAAGTAACATAACAAACGGGGCGCTGAATACAGTATGGCGGGTTTGCCGTGCATTGCGGCAAGGGTCATCTTTATACAGACACTAAATCTCACCATCCTGAATACCACCTTATCCGCAACTACTGCCATCATCAGTCATACGCTGACGGTGGCAATGCTTATTCAGGGGAATTATTACTGTTGCTTCAGTAGCAGTGTTCATGCCTCTGAAAGCAACTGATGGTAATAATTTGATTAAAAGAAAGCGCAAATCTAAGCCGAGCCGCGCTCCATCAGAATCGGCGTAAGTTGTAGTCGTTGTTGCTGTAGATTTGGCTGTGCCATCCGGTGGATGAGTACATCAATCGCCAGCTCCCCCAGTTCATCTTTTGGTTGATGAATTGTAGTAAGCGGTGGCGTCATAAAGCTTGCCAGTTCAATATCGTCATAGCCAATCACCGCGATATCCTGCGGGACATATAACCCAGCCTGATATAGCGCCTGATAAACGCCGACTGCCATAGCGTCATTTCCAGTAAACACTGCCTGTGGGCGTAGCGGATGCGATAACAACTGCTGCATCGCGTCAAACCCGCCGTTAAATTCAAAATCGCCAGTGACTTCATAACCATCTGGAACGTCAAGGCCAGCACGCTTCATTGCCGCCCGATAACCTTCCAGCCGCAAACGTGCAGGCGTTTTATCCAACGGGCCGGTAATACAGGCAATTCGGGTATAACCTTTGTCGATTAGATATTGCGTCGCTAAATCACCGCCCAGCAACGAGTTATCCTGAATAAGATCGCTGTCGCCATCGAACGGCGCCCAGTCCATCATCACTGTAGGGATTGTTGGATAACGTTGCATTATTTCACGCGAAGGCTGGTGTGTTTCAGTACAGAGTAATAGCAAACCATCGACACGCTTTTGCATCAGCGTTTCCAGATTGCGATTCATTCGCTGCTCATCGCCTTCGGTATTACACAGAACAAGGCTATAACCGCGTTCGAAGCAACTGCGTTCAACGCCACGCACCAGTTCAGAATAGAAAGGATTGGTACTGGCAGTGATCAACATGCCAATGGTATGTGTTTGATTGAGCTTGAGGCTACGCGCCAGAGCTGATGGCGCGTAATTGAGTTCTTTAATCGCCGCTTCAACTTTGGCGGTAATCGCTTCACTGACGAAGCGATCTTTATTAATGACATGAGAAACTGTTGAGGTAGAAACGCCCGCCAGGCGGGCAACATCTTTCATTGTGGCCAAGCGTCACCTCTGCCTGTCTAAAAATGCTTCGATCTCTTCACGCCACGGTACTGACGGTTGTGCGCCTTTGCGCGTTACGGCAATCGCAGCGGCAGCATGGGCAAAACGAATCGCCTCAGGCAATGGTTTTTCTTCCAGCAACGCCGTGATTAACGCGCCGTTAAAGGTATCTCCGGCAGCAATGGTATCGACAGCCTGCACCCGGAATCCAGGAACGCGCTGACCTTCACCATTCACGCTAGCCCACACGCCACGACTCCCTAAGGTAATCAGCACGGTACGGATACCTTTCTCATGCAGTACCTGCGCAGCTTTCGCCGCATCTTCATCATTTGCAACACGAATACCGGTGAGCTTTTCTGCTTCCGTTTCGTTTGGCGTAATAATGTCCACCAGCGCCAGCAGTTCGTCAGGAAGTTCGCGAGCCGGAGCCGGGTTAAGCGCAACGATAGTCTTATTTTGATGGGCGATTTTCGCCGCTGCCATCACACTTTCGAGTGGTGATTCCAACTGCATTAATAATGCTGACGCGTTGGCAATACGCTCACGTTGCGCTTCCACCAGCGCCGGGGAAAGGGCAGCATTAGCGCCGGCATGAATACCGATGACATTCTCACCTTCGCCATTAACAAAAATCAGCGCCACACCTGTTGATTCGCCTTTGATCACGCTGACCGGAGAAATATCGATGTTATCAGTGGCGAGCTGCTGGCGAACACTCTCACCAATACTGTCATCCCCCGTGCAGGCAATAAACGCGATATTCGCACCGCTACGCCCTGCAGCCACAGCCTGATTCGCGCCTTTACCGCCGAATGCGACTTGATAGTGGTTACCGGTTACGGTTTCGCCTGGAGTAGGAAAAGATTGAAGATTAAGAATGTGGTCAGCATTAATGCTGCCAAGAACAACGAGGCTGCCTGCGTTTTGCATATTCGGGATGTCCATAAAATGCGCCACCGTGTTAGGGTGGCGCGTGCCCTGCTTTTCTTTATATTACACGTTCATCTGTCGATGACGTATTTATGTCACCATCAGGTCATACAACCTGATTAAAACTACTGCTTAACAACCAGTTTCAGATCAACCGGATACTTAGCCTGAACTTTCTCGCCTTTCAGCACTTTATCGGCGGTTTCGACGCCTTTAGCGCCAATCTGATCGGGTAGCTGAGCGATAGTCGCTGCTAGTTTGCCATCATTCACCGCTTTTTCGCCATCCGGTGTACCGTCAAATCCGACGACCATCACATCCGATTTACCGGCAGTTTGCAGCGCGCGCAGTGCGCCCAGCGCCATTTCATCATTCTGCGCGAACACAGCCTGCACATCCGGGTGAGCGGTCAGCAGGTTCTGCATGACGTTCAAACCTTTGGTGCGATCGAAGTCTGCCGGCTGGCTGGCGAGAACGTTAAACTTGTGAGCTGCAACGGCCTGCTGGAAACCTTCACCACGTTCACGAGCAGCGGATGTACCGGCAATGCCTTGCAGTTCGATAACTTTTGCACCTTCGCCAGCTTTCTTCGCGATGTAATCACCGGCAATTTTTCCGCCCAGTACGTTATCTGAAGCAATGTGGCTCACCACTTCACCTTTCGTTGCCTGGCGGTCAAGAGTGATAACCGGAATGTTCGCCTGGTTAGCCATCTTCACAGCATTACCTACTGCGTCGGAGTCCGTCGGGTTAATCAGCAGAATTTTGGTGCCGCGAACGGTTAAGTCCTGCACGTTCGCCAGCTCTTTCGCCGGGTTGTTCTGGGAGTCCAGCACCACCAGGTTATAACCGAGTTTATCCGCCTCTTTCTGCGCACCATCTTTCAGCGAAACAAAGAACGGGTTATTGAGCGTGGAAACCACCAGCGCAATGGTGTCTTTTGCCATCGCATTCGCACTGACGGTGGCGCTTAACGCAACAGCAGAAACCAGGGTAGCCAGTTTTTTCATGTTCATATTCAAGATGTCCTGTAGTCGTTATTACTGCTTTTTGTTGTCTACCAGCACCGCCAGCAAAATCACCACCGCTTTGACGATCATCTGGTAATAGGAGGAAACACCTAACAAATTCAAACCATTATTAAGGAAGCCAAGAATTAATGCGCCGATCAACGTCCCAACAATGCGACCTTTTCCGCCCGCCAGGCTCGTACCGCCCAGAACCACCGCAGCAATAGCATCCAGCTCATAGCCAGTACCCGCCGTGGGTTGTGCGGATGAGAGGCGCGCCACTTCAATGATCCCGGCCAGCGATGCCAGCAGACCACAAAGAGAATAGACGATGATTTTGATTTTATTGACGTTGATACCAGAAAGGCGCGTTGCCGCTTCGTTACCACCCAGCGCGTAGATGTAACGTCCCAGACGCGTGTGATGCAGCATGTACCAGGCCGCGAGGAAGACAATCCCCATGATCCAGACAGGCGTCGGAACACCCAGCGGACGACCAATACCAAACCAGCCGAACAGATCGGCGTTCTCAGTAAATCCGGTATTCACCGGGCTACCGTTGGTGTAAACCATGGTCACGCCGCGCAGTAAAAGCATCATAACCAGCGTAGCGATGAACGCCTGGACGCGACCTTTCGCCACAATTACCCCGGTTACCGCACCAATTGCGGCACCTAAGGCGAGAGCGGCTGCGACAGCCACCAGCGCATTGACTTCAATGCCGACGATAGATGCAGCAACTGCGCCGGTCAGCGCCAACAGAGAACCGACGGAAAGGTCGATGCCCGACGTCAGGATAACCAGCGTCATCCCAACCGCCATAATGGCGTTCACCGAGGTTTGCTGGAGAATATTGAATAAATTATTGATGGTGAAAAAGTTCGGGCTTAACGTCGAGACAATCGCGATCAGCACCAGCAGAGCGATAAGCGATTTCTGCTCCATCAGCCACGCTTTCGTGAAATAACGGCGACCAGAGACAGTCTGGGTTGTCATTTTTTTACTCCTGATTCACGCGATTAAGCTTGCCCACAGCGGCAGCCATTAACACTTCCTGGGTGGCCTGCTCACGAGTAAATTCCCCGCTGAGATGCCCTTCATGCATGACGATGATGCGATCACTCATGCCTAATACTTCTGGCATCTCCGATGACACCAGAATGATGCTCAAGCCATCGGCTTTGAACTGGTTAATCAGTTGATAGATCTCTTTTTTCGCGCCGACATCTACGCCACGGGTAGGCTCATCAAGGATCAACACTTTAGGGCGAGTCATCAGGCCACGAGCAATCGCCACTTTTTGCTGATTGCCACCGGAGAGCAAACCAATTGCCTGTTCCATCGACGGCGTCTTCACGTTGAACAGACGGATAAAATCACTGACCGCCTGCTGCTCATCCGCATGTTTCAGGCTACCACCAGTGCGACTGAAGTAGCGTAGCGCGGTCAGTGACATGTTCTCTTTTACTGACATCCCCAGCACTAAACCGTCGCGTTTACGGTCTTCAGAGATATACACAATGCCATTCGCCAGGCCATCCTGCGGCGAGCGGGTAACGACCTCATGCCCATCCAGGGTGACGTAACCGCTTGTGCGCGGCAGGGCGCCGTAGAGCACTTTCATCAGTTCGGTACGGCCTGCGCCCATCAAACCAGAGACGCCAAGAATTTCGCCTTTGCGTAAAGTAAAAGAGACATCGTTAACGCCGGGTCCGCAGAGATTATCGACTTTCAGTAAGACGTCCCCCGGCGCTTTGTCCAGGTGTGGATACTGATCTTCCAGCTTACGCCCCACCATCATCTCAATCAGTGAATCTTCAGTCAGTGATGCTACTTCGCGCTCGGCAATAAATTGCCCGTCACGAAAAACCGTAACGTCATCACAAATCTCGAAGATTTCTTTCATGCGGTGGGAAATATAAACAATGCCGCGCCCCTGCGATTTCAGTTCGCGGATAACGCGGAACAGGGATTCAGTTTCGGTATCGGTCAGCGCATCGGTCGGTTCATCCATAATGATGACTTTCGACTCAAAGCTCAGCACTTTGGCAATTTCCACCATCTGCTGGTCGCCAATAGAAAGATCGCCCACCAGCTTGTCGCTTTTAAAGCGCAGGTTAAGTTTGGCTAATAGTTTATCCGCTTCGGCATACATGGTTTTCCAGTCAATTTTGCCAAAGCGATTAACAAACTCACGACCGAGGAAAATGTTTTCTGCGATGGTCAACTGCGGGATCAGGTTCAGTTCCTGGTGGATAATCCCAATCCCGGCTTCCTGGGAGGATTTCGGCCCGGTAAAAGTAGTCTCTTTACCCAACCATAAAAGCGTACCAGCATCACGGGTATAGATACCGGTCAGCACTTTCATCATGGTGGATTTACCCGCGCCGTTTTCACCCACCAGTGCCATCACTCGACCGGGATAGACATTTAACGCGGCTCCCGAGAGAGCTTTTACGCCCGGGAACGCTTTATCGATGCCTTTAAGCTGTAGTAATGCTTCCATGGCGGCCTCAGAACGTCACGCCAGCACAGAGAATGATATTCGCATACGGAGAACATTCTCCGCTGCGAATTACCGCCTGACTTTCTGCGGTTTGTTGTTTGAATTGTTCATGCGTGGTGTAACGAATTTCAATGGTGTTTCCCTGGTGTTTTTGCAGCTGCTCAAGGTGAGTGAGCAACGTTTCGTGGAGTTGCGGATTATGTTGTTTGATCTCTTCCGCGATAATGGCTGCCTCGACCTGCATTTCACTTGTGACGACGCCCAGCACCTGCATAAAAGAAGGTACACCCTGGGTTAATGCCATATCGATACGCGTTGTCGTTTTAGGGATGGGTAAACCAGCATCACACACCACCAGCGTATCGGTATGCCCCAGGCGGGAGATCACCGACGAAATATCAGAATTAAGAACGGCGCCTTTTTTCATTTTTTTCTCCATCAGCGAAACGTTTCGCTGACCCGCAGTTTAATCCCGACTGATTAAGGAAAACCATCACGACGTTACGGAAATGTGATCAACATCGAAACGTTTTACATCGTGAGTAACCATGAAAACAAAAACGCCCCCTTATGGAGAAAGGAGGCGTCTGGAGTTAGATTTCGACCTGAGTACCCAGTTCGATAACCCTGTTTGGTGGAATTTCAAACTGATCTGGCGCGCGCAGCGCATTACGTTGCAACAGCAAGTATAGCTTGCCACGCAGACGCAAGTACCACGGGCGTTTGCCGAGGATTAACGACTCATGCGACATAAAGAAAGAGGTTTCCATCATCCGGCAACTTAACCCTTCCAGACCGCAACGGTGGAAAACTTCTTCCACGTTTGGCGTTTCTCGCCAACCATAACTTGCCACCACGCGCCAGAAAGTGGGCGACAATTGTTCAATCTGTACCCGACGGACGTTATGGACATATGGAGCGTCTTCAGTACGCAGAGTTAACAGAATAACCCGCTCATGCAACACCTTGTTATGTTTAAGGTTATGCATCAACGCAAAGGGAATGACATTAATTGCACGCGACATATACACAGCGGTTCCGGGAACGCGAACAGGCGGTGATTTCTCCAGTGAAGCAATCATCGCTTCCAGAGAGTTACCATGTTCGTGCATCCGACGCAGCAGGCGGAAACGCTCGCTCTTCCAGGTCGTCATCACGATAAACATCACCGTGCCGAGGCTCAGAGGCAACCAACCGCCGGAAAGCAGTTTATCGAGGTTAGCGGTAAACAGAGGGATATCGACACACAGGAAAGCAATCAGGATCAGCGCAACAAAATACTTATTCCAGTGCCAGTTCTGACGCGCCACGGTAGTTGAAAGAATAGACGTCAGTACCATCGTTCCGGTCACCGCAATCCCGTACGCCGCCGCCAGGTTGCTGGAGTGCTCAAAGCTGACAATGACAATCACGACTGCGACATAGAGCATCCAGTTCACAAACGGAATGTAGATTTGCCCTGACTCCATTTCTGAAGTGTGAATGATGCGCATCGGTGACAGATATCCCAGACGTACCGCCTGACGCGTCAATGAGAAGACACCTGAGATAACCGCCTGCGAGGCAATCACCGTTGCCAATGCGGCGATTATCAGTAGCGGGATCAGCGCCCAGTCCGGAGCCAACAGGAAAAACGGGTTCTTAATCGCTTCCGGGTGTTTTAACAGCAGCGCCCCCTGCCCAAAGTAGTTAAGGGTCAAAGACGGCAATACGACGGTGAACCACGCCAGGCGAATAGGGAACTTACCAAAGTGCCCCATATCGGCATACAGCGCCTCGACACCGGTAATCGACAGTACCACCGCGCCTAACGCAATAAAGGAAACGGTTTTATATTCAAGGAAGAAATGCACCGCCCACATCGGATTCAGCGCATGTAACACTTCCGGGTTGGCAATAATGCTACGTAACCCCAGCCCTGCCAGAATCAAAAACCAGGTAAGCATGATAGGCGCAAAAAGCTTACCGACCATAGCAGTGCCATGTTTTTGAATCATAAACAGTAAAGTGAGAACGATGATTGAGAGGGGAACTATCCAGGTGTCCAGCTGCGGAGCGACGATTTCCAGACCTTCTATAGCGGACATCACCGAAATGGCAGGCGTTATGACAACTTCACCATAGAAGAAACTGCCGCCGATTAGCCCCATAATCACCAGCATTGACGTCGTTCGCGCCGACGTATTGCGCCCGGCAAGCGACATCAACGTCAGGATCCCCCCTTCACCGGCGTTATCTGCACGCATGACGAAGGTGAGATATTTTATGGAAACCACAAAGATTAGCAGCCAGAAGATCAGCGATAAAAAACCAAACACGGCATCGCGTTCAACGCCAAAACCAAACTGGCCGGACAAACATTCACGAAGTGTATATAACGGGCTGGTACCAATATCGCCGTAGACAACTCCAATCGCCGCGAGGGTAATCGCGGGCAACGATTGCTTATTATCAGTGCTCATAGACTAGTCTTTCGTTGAAATATGAAATGTGTGCGTAGTCCCTTGGCCCACAAAAAAGCGCACAGTATGCACGATTAACGGCAAAATCGTACTCCTAAATGCGGCCACATTAACCTGGCTCAAAGAAAAATAGCCCTCCTTTGAGACTATTTTTGCCACCAGCAAGAAACGTCTATACTCGCAGTTTACGCAGAACTTTTGACGAAAGGACGCCACTTCATTATGGCTCACCCTCATTTATTAGCGGAAAGAATTTCCCGTCTGAGCAGTTCGCTGGAAAAAGGGCTTTATGAACGTAGCCACGCCATCCGCCTGTGTTTGTTAGCGGCATTAAGTGGTGAAAGCGTATTCCTGCTTGGCCCGCCAGGTATTGCTAAAAGTTTAATCGCCCGGCGCTTAAAATTCGCTTTCCAGAATGCGCGCGCGTTTGAATATCTGATGACCCGCTTCTCCACACCGGAAGAAGTTTTTGGCCCCCTTTCTATTCAGGCGTTAAAAGATGAAGGTCGTTATGAGCGTTTAACCAGCGGCTACCTGCCGGAAGCGGAAATCGTCTTTCTTGATGAGATCTGGAAAGCCGGGCCAGCGATTCTTAATACCCTACTAACCGCTATTAATGAACGCCACTTCCGCAACGGCGCACATGTTGAAAAAATCCCTATGCGTCTGCTGGTGGCAGCATCCAACGAACTGCCAGAAGCAGACAGCAGCCTGGAAGCGTTATATGACCGTATGCTGATTCGTCTGTGGTTAGATAAAGTGCAGGATAAAACGAATTTTCGCTCCATGCTGACCAGCCAACAGGATGAAAACGACAATCCCGTTCCGCCATCCTTGCAGGTCACGGATGAAGAATACGAACGCTGGCAGAAAGAGATTGGTGAAATTACGCTGCCCGATCATGTATTTGAGCTGATTTTTATGCTGCGTCAGCAACTGGATAAATTACCGGATGCGCCTTATGTCTCCGACCGTCGCTGGAAAAAAGCGATCCGCTTATTGCAGGCCAGCGCCTTTTTTAGCGGTCGCAGCGCGGTTGCCCCGATTGATCTCATCTTGCTGAAAGATTGCCTGTGGTATGACGCCCAAAGTCTGAATTTAATTCAACAACAAATTGACGTATTGATGACCAGTCATGCGTGGCAGCAACAGGAAATGCTGACGCGACTGAGCGCAATTGTGCAGCGTCGCCTGCAACTTCAGCAACAACAAAGCGATAAAACAGCCTTTACGGTGATTCGTCAGGGTGGCATGTTCAGCCGTCGCCCGCAGTATCAACTTCCAGCCAACATAACCGCCTCCACACTGACCCTGTTGCTGCAAAAACCATTAAAATTGCATGATATGGAAGTTGTTCATATCGCTTTTGAGCGTAGCGCGCTGGAACTGTGGCTGAACAAAGGCGGCGAGATTCGCGGCAAATTAAATGGTATCGGTTTTGCCCAGAAGCTAAATATGGAAGTTGATAGCGCCCAACATCTGGTGGTACGCGATGTGAGTTTGCAGGAGGCGACTCTGGCGCTGCCCGGCGCATCGGCAGAGGGGCTACCCAGCGAAATAAAACAACAACTAGAAGATCTTGAAAGCGACTGGCGCAAGCAACACGCCTTATTCAGCGAACAGCAAAAATGTCTGTTTATCCATAGCGACTGGTTAGGTCGCATTGAAGCCAGCCTACAGGATGTCGGCACCCAGATTCGCCAGGCGCAACAATGCTAACACTGGATACGCTCAATGTGATGCTGGCCGTCAGCGAAGAGGGATTGATCGAAGAGATGATCATCGCTCTGTTGGCCTCGCCGCAGTTGGCGGTCTTCTTTGAAAAATTCCCACGACTGAAGGCGGCAATCACTGATGATATTCCCCGCTGGCGCGAGGTGCTGCGCAGTCGGCTGAAAGATGCCAGAGTTCCGCAGGAGCTCACGGAAGAGGTCATGTGCTATCAGCAAAGCCAGCTTCTTTCCACGCCGCAATTTATTGTGCAACTACCGCAGATACTGGATTTACTGCATCGACTGAATTCCCCGTGGGCCGAACAAGCCCAGCAGTTGGTTGATGCCAACAGCACGATCACTCCAGCATTACACACGCTTTTTCTCCAGCGTTGGCGCTTAAGTCTGATAGTGCAAGCGACGACGTTAAATCAACAGTTATTAGAAGAAGAACGCGAACAACTGTTGAGTGAAGTTCAGGAACGCATGACGCTAAGTGGGCAGCTTGAACCGATTCTGGCAGAAAACAACACCGCAGCCGGTCGTCTGTGGGATATGAGCGCCGGTCAGCTTAAACGCGGCGACTATCAGTTAATTGTAAAATACGGTGAATTTCTTAACGAACAGCCGGAACTGAAGCGCCTGGCGGAACAGCTGGGGCGTTCGCGGGAAGCCAAATCAATACCCCGCAACGATGCGCAGATGGAAACCTTCCGCACCATGGTGCGCGAACCGGCGACCGTTCCTGAGCAGGTTGATGGTCTGCAACAAAGCGATGATATTTTACGCCTTCTACCGCCAGAACTGGCGACGCTTGGGATAACTGAACTGGAGTATGAATTTTACCGTCGGCTGGTGGAAAAGCAGTTACTCACCTATCGCCTGCACGGTGAGTCGTGGCGTGAAAAAGTTATCGAACGCCCGGTGGTACATAAAGATTACGACGAACAGCCGCGCGGACCGTTTATTATCTGCGTGGATACTTCTGGCTCAATGGGCGGCTTTAATGAACAGTGTGCGAAAGCGTTCTGCCTGGCATTAATGCGCATTGCCCTCGCTGAAAACCGGCGCTGCTTTATTATGTTATTTTCCACTGAGATCGTCCGTTATGAGCTTTCAGGCTCACAAGGCATCGAACAAGCGATTCGCTTTTTAAGTCAGCAGTTTCGTGGCGGCACCGATCTTGCCAGTTGTTTTCGCGCCACTATGGAACGCTTGCAAAGTCGGGAATGGTTTGACGCCGATGCGGTGGTGATTTCTGATTTTATCGCCCAGCGGTTGCCTGACGACGTGACGAGTAAAGTGAAAGAGTTGCAGCGGGTACATCAGCATCGTTTTCATGCCGTGGCGATGTCGGCACACGGCAAACCCGGCATCATGCGCATTTTCGATCATATCTGGCGCTTTGATACCGGGATGCGTAGCCGCCTGCTGAGACGCTGGCGGCGATAAATTATTACAGCAGAGAAGGGACGCTCTCACGAACTGCCGCAGGCCAAACGCCACACTGAACCTGGCCGATATGCGGCAGTTGCAGCAGCAGCATGGTCAAACGAGACTGGCCGATACCGCCGCCGATAGTCTGCGGCATTTCACCGCGCAGCAGCGCCTGATGCCACTCTAGTTGCAGACGATCTTCATCACCAGTTAGCGCCAGTTGGTGCTTCAGCGTATCGGCATCCACGCGGATCCCCATAGAAGAAAGTTCAAACGCATCTTCCAGCACCGGGTTCCACACCAGAATATCGCCGTTCAGACCTGCATGGCCCAGTTCTGACGGAGTGCTCCAGTCATCATAATCCGGTGCACGCACGTCGTGGCGATGACCATCACTCAGCTTGCCGCCAATCCCAACGAGGAATACCGCGCCAAGATCTTTCGCAATCGCCCGTTCACGCCCTTTGGCATCAAGATCCGGATAACGAGACAGTAATTCCTGGCTGTGTACGAAGTGGATCTGATCCGGCAGGAACGGTGCCAGGCCAAACTCCTCGCTAACAGCAGCTTCGGTTGCTTTAATTCCCGCCCAGATCGCCTCTACAGTACTTTTCAGAGTCGAGAATTGACGCTCGCCGTCGCCCATTACGCGTTCCCAGTCCCACTGGTCAACATAAACCGAGTGCAGCGGGGAAAGACGGTCTTCATCGGGGCGAAGGGCTTTCATGTGCGTGTACAGCCCTTCGCCCACGCTGAAGTCGTGTTGCCCTAACGTCTGACGTTTCCACTTCGCCAGTGAATGAACCACTTCGAACTGGGCATCAGGCAGAGCTTTCACTTTTACCTGCACCGCTTTTTCACAGCCCGACAAGTTATCCTGCGTGCCATCCCCCACACGACTAAGGATTGGCGCCTGGACTTCAATCAGTCCTAAGCGTTCTTCCAGTTGACGAGAAAAGTGAGATTTCACGAAGCTAATTTGACGTTGTTTGGCAATGTAAGCGGTTTTCATTTTTTATACTCCTGCGTCCTGTTGCTTATGATTAAGCAACAAAAACCAGCACACATGCAATAATCATTCAATAAAAAGCCTTACTCACTTTTGATTCATTAAAAAATAAGGCTAAAATAGAATGAATCATCAATATAAATAAGAAAATCCTATGGAAAATTATCTAATCGACAATCTGGACCGTGGCATCCTGGAAGCATTAATGGGCAATGCGCGCACCGCTTACGCTGAACTGGCGAAACAATTTGGCGTCAGCCCGGGGACGATTCACGTTCGTGTAGAGAAAATGAAGCAGGCGGGGATCATTACCGGTGCGCGTATCGACGTTAGCCCGAAACAGCTCGGTTATGATGTAGGTTGCTTTATCGGCATTATATTGAAGAGTGCCAAAGACTATCCTTCCGCTCTGGCAAAACTGGAAAGCCTCGACGAAGTCACCGAAGCCTACTACACCACCGGGCACTACAGCATCTTTATCAAAGTGATGTGCCGTTCGATCGATGCCCTCCAGCATGTACTTATCAACAAGATCCAAACAATTGATGAAATTCAGTCCACTGAAACACTGATCGTCCTGCAGAACCCGATCATGCGTACTATCAAGCCATGATCGGCTTTTTTAATCCCATACTTTTCCACAGGTAGATCCCAGCGCGTTCACAGCGTACAATACGCCACTCTTAATAAAGGTGGCGGTTTATGGCAGATATCACTCTTATCAGCGGCAGCACCCTCGGCGGTGCCGAATATGTAGCAGAACACCTGGCTGAAAAGCTGGAAGAGGCGGGTTTTACCACCGAAACGCTGCACGGTCCGCTGTTGGAAGATTTATCTGCTTCGGGGATCTGGCTGGTTATCAGTTCCACCCACGGTGCCGGAGACATTCCGGACAACCTTTCTCCTTTCTATGAAGCGTTGCTGGAACAAAAACCCGATCTTTCTGCGGTACGCTTTGGCGCAATCGGTATTGGCAGTCGTGAATACGACACTTTTTGTGGTGCGATCGATAAACTCGAGGCAGAACTCAAAAATTCCGGTGCGAAACAGATGGGCGAAACACTGAAGATCAACATCCTTGATCACGACATTCCGGAAGATCCGGCAGAAGAATGGCTGGGATCGTGGATTAATTTACTCAAATAAGTATACAGATCGTGCGATCTACTGTGGATAACTCTGTCAGGAAGCTTGGATCAACCGGTAGTTATCCAAAGAACAACTGTTGTTCAGTTTTTGAGTTGTGCATAACCCCTCATTCTGATCCCAGCTTATACGGCCCAGGATCACCGATCATTCACAGTTAATGATCCTTTCCAGGTTGTTGATCTTAAAAGTCGGATCCTTGTTATCCACAGGGCAGTGCGATCCTAATAAGAGATCACAATAGAACAGATCTCTAAATAAATAGATCTTCTTTTTAATACCCAGGATCCCAGGTCTTTCTCAAGCCGTCAAAGTTGAGTAGAATCCACGGCCCGGGCTTCAATCCATTTTCATACCGCGTTATGCGAGGCAATCACCATGTTTTATCCGGATCCTTTTGACGTCATCATCATTGGCGGGGGTCATGCAGGCACCGAGGCCGCGATGGCTGCGGCGCGTATGGGTCAACAGACTCTGCTTTTGACACACAATATCGACACCCTGGGGCAGATGAGCTGCAACCCGGCAATCGGCGGTATTGGGAAGGGACATCTGGTAAAAGAAGTGGATGCACTCGGCGGTCTGATGGCAAAAGCGATCGACCAGGCGGGTATTCAGTTTAGGATACTAAACGCCAGCAAAGGGCCGGCGGTTCGTGCAACCCGAGCACAGGCGGATCGTGTGCTCTACCGTCAGGCAGTACGCACTGCTCTTGAGAATCAACCGAACCTGATGATCTTCCAGCAGGCGGTTGAGGATCTTATTGTCGAAAACGATCGTGTGGTCGGTGCTGTCACCCAAATGGGGCTGAAATTCCGTGCTAAAGCAGTCGTGCTTACTGTCGGCACTTTTCTTGACGGTAAGATTCATATCGGCCTGGATAATTACAGTGGTGGTCGTGCTGGAGATCCGCCTTCCATTCCGCTCTCACGCCGTTTGCGTGAACTTCCACTGCGCGTTGGTCGTCTGAAAACCGGTACGCCGCCGCGTATTGACGCGCGCACCATCGATTTCAGTGTGCTGGCGCAACAGCATGGCGATAACCCAATGCCGGTGTTCTCGTTTATGGGCAACGCAGCGCAGCATCCACAGCAGGTGCCGTGCTATATCACCCATACCAACGAGAAAACGCATGATGTGATCCGCAGTAACCTCGATCGTAGTCCGATGTATGCCGGAGTGATCGAAGGTGTCGGCCCACGCTACTGTCCGTCGATCGAAGACAAGGTCATGCGCTTCGCTGACAGAAATCAGCATCAGATCTTCCTTGAGCCGGAAGGGCTAACCTCGAACGAAATTTATCCGAACGGCATATCCACCAGCCTGCCGTTCGATGTGCAGATGCAAATCGTCCGCTCCATGCAGGGGATGGAAAACGCGAAAATCGTGCGTCCGGGTTATGCCATTGAGTATGACTTTTTCGATCCGCGCGACCTGAAACCGACGCTGGAAAGCAAGTTTATTCAGGGGCTGTTCTTTGCTGGTCAGATTAACGGCACTACCGGTTACGAAGAAGCTGCAGCGCAAGGTTTGCTGGCCGGTCTTAACGCCGCTCGCCTGTCTGCTGACAAAGAAGGCTGGGCGCCTGCGCGATCCCAGGCTTACCTTGGCGTACTGGTCGATGACCTGTGCACTTTAGGAACCAAAGAACCGTACCGTATGTTTACCTCGCGCGCAGAATATCGACTGATGCTGCGTGAAGATAACGCAGACCTGCGTCTGACTGAAATTGGTCGTGAGCTGGGGCTGGTTGATGATGAACGTTGGGCGCGCTTTAACGAGAAGCTTGAGAACATCGAGCGTGAGCGTCAGCGTCTGAAATCGACCTGGGTAACGCCGTCTGCGGAAGCTGCAGCCGAAGTGAATGCTCACCTGACTGCACCGCTTTCCCGTGAAGCCAGTGGTGAAGATCTGCTGCGTCGTCCGGAAATGACCTATGACAAATTAACTACACTGACGCCGTTTTCTCCTGCGTTGACAGACGAACAGGCGGCGGAACAGGTTGAGATTCAGGTTAAATACGAAGGTTATATTGCGCGTCAGCAGGATGAGATCGAAAAGCAGCTGCGTAACGAGAATACCTTGCTGCCTGCGACGCTGGATTACCGCCAGGTATCCGGTCTTTCTAACGAAGTGATCGCCAAACTCAACGATCACAAACCGGCCTCTATCGGTCAGGCTTCGCGTATTTCTGGCGTCACGCCTGCGGCTATCTCCATTCTGCTGGTATGGCTGAAAAAACAGGGTATGCTGCGTCGTAGCGCATAACGCATTAAAAATGCCAGGTAAGCACCCGCTTACCTGGCAACGTATCAAGAACAGGTAATCACCGTGCTCAATAAACTCTCTTCACTGCTGAAAGACGCAGGAATTTCGCTTACCGATCACCAGAAAAATCAGCTCATTGCCTACGTAAATATGCTGCACAAATGGAACAAAGCGTACAACCTGACTTCGGTGCGCGATCCAAATGAGATGCTGGTACGCCATATTCTCGACAGCATTGTCGTTGCATCTTATCTGCAAGGTGAACGTTTTATTGATGTCGGCACCGGCCCGGGGCTGCCCGGCATTCCTCTCTCTATCGTACGCCCTGACGCTCACTTCACACTACTGGATAGCCTCGGTAAACGCGTGCGTTTCCTGCGTCAGGTTCAACATGAATTGAAACTTGAGAACATTGAGCCGGTACAGAGTAGGGTAGAAGAGTTTCCGTCAGAGCCACCGTTTGATGGTGTAATTAGCCGTGCTTTTGCCTCTCTGAACGATATGGTGAGCTGGTGCCACCATCTTCCAGGTGAGCAAGGCCGCTTCTATGCGCTGAAAGGACAAATGCCGGAAGATGAAATAGCCCTATTGCCTGCAGAATATCAGGTTGAATCAGTGGTTAAACTTCAGGTTCCGACTCTGGATGGCGAACGCCATTTGGTTGTGATTAAAGCAAATAAAATTTAATTTTTATCAAAAAAATCATAAAAAATTTATCGGTTTGACTGTTAACAACAACCAGGTTTTCTACTGATATAACTGGTTACATTTAACGCCACATTTACCATTTTGCATCAATGATCTAACGTGGCTTTTTTGGGTAAGCAGGAAATAAGTCATCGGTGAAAATATCAGTCTGCTAAAAATCGGCGCTAAGAACCATAATTCGCTGTTAAAATATTATTAAGAATGTCAATGCCTGGTTTTTGTTATGTAAATGCCATTTATGAAAACAGTATCTGTTTTTAGACTGAAATATCAGAAACTTGCAATGGCATCATTTGCCAAGTAAATAAATATGCTGTGCGCGAACATGCTCAATCTGTGATCTGAAGCACTCTTTACCACCAGTGTTTACGCGTTATTTACAGTTTTTCATGATCTGGCATGGTTAGCAGAAAAGTCGCAATTGTATGCACTGGAAAAATATTTAAACATTTATTCACCTTTTGGCTACTTATTGTTTGAAATCACGGGGGCGCACCGTATAATTTGACCGCTTTTTGATGCTTGACTCTAAGCCTTAAAGAAAGTTTTATACGACACGCGGCATACCTCGAAGGGAGCAGGAGTGAAAAACGTGATGTCTGTGTCGCTCTTGAGTCGAAACGTTGCTCGGAAGCTTCTGCTCGTTCAGTTACTGGCGGTGATAGCAAGTGGATTGCTGTTCAGCCTCAAAGACCCCTTCTGGGGCGTCTCTGCATTAAGCGGGGGCCTGGCAGTCTTTCTGCCTAACGTTTTGTTTATGATATTTGCCTGGCGTCACCAGGCGCATACACCAGCGAAAGGCCGGGTGGCCTGGACATTCGCATTTGGCGAAGCTTTCAAAGTTCTGGCGATGTTGGTGTTACTGGTGGTGGCGTTGGCGGTTTTAAAGGCGGTATTCTTGCCGCTGATCGTTACGTGGGTTTTGGTGCTGGTGGTTCAGATACTGGCACCGGCTGTAATTAACAACAAAGGGTAAAAGGCATCATGGCTTCAGAAAATATGACGCCGCAGGATTACATAGGACACCACCTGAATAACCTTCAGCTGGACCTGCGTACATTCTCGCTGGTGGATCCACAAAACCCCCCAGCCACCTTCTGGACAATCAATATTGACTCCATGTTCTTCTCGGTGGTGCTGGGTCTGTTGTTCCTGCTTATGTTCCGTAGCGTAGCCAAAAAGGCGACCAGCGGCGTACCAGGTAAGTTTCAGACCGCGATTGAGCTGGTAATCGGCTTTGTTAATGGTAGCGTGAAAGACATGTACCATGGCAAAAGCAAGCTGATTGCACCGCTGGCCCTGACGATCTTCGTTTGGGTATTCCTGATGAACCTGATGGACTTACTGCCTATCGATCTGCTGCCGTATATCGCAGAACACTGGATCGGTTTGCCGGCACTGCGTGTGGTTCCGTCTGCTGACGTGAACGTGACGCTGTCGATGGCACTGGGCGTATTTATCCTGATTCTGTTCTACAGCATCAAAATGAAAGGCATCGGCGGCTTCACGAAAGAGTTGACGCTGCAGCCGTTCAATCACTGGGCGTTCATCCCTGTCAACTTAATCCTTGAAGGGGTAAGCCTGCTGTCCAAACCAGTTTCACTCGGTTTGCGACTGTTCGGTAACATGTACGCAGGTGAGCTGATTTTCATTCTGATTGCTGGTCTGTTGCCGTGGTGGTCACAGTGGATCCTGAATGTGCCGTGGGCCATTTTCCACATCCTGATCATTACGCTGCAAGCCTTCATCTTCATGGTTCTGACGATCGTCTATCTGTCGATGGCGTCTGAAGAACATTAATTTACCAACACTACTACGTTTTAACTGAAACAAACTGGAGACTGTCATGGAAAACCTGAATATGGATCTGCTGTACATGGCTGCCGCTGTGATGATGGGTCTGGCGGCAATCGGTGCTGCGATCGGTATCGGCATCCTCGGGGGTAAATTCCTGGAAGGCGCAGCGCGTCAACCTGATCTGATTCCTCTGCTGCGTACTCAGTTCTTTATCGTTATGGGTCTGGTGGATGCTATCCCGATGATCGCTGTAGGTCTGGGTCTGTACGTGATGTTCGCTGTCGCGTAGTAAGCGTTGCTTTTATTTAAAGAGCAATATCAGAACGTTAACTAAATAGAGGCATTGTGCTGTGAATCTTAACGCAACAATCCTCGGCCAGGCCATCGCGTTTGTCCTGTTCGTTCTGTTCTGCATGAAGTACGTATGGCCGCCATTAATGGCAGCCATCGAAAAACGTCAAAAAGAAATTGCTGACGGCCTTGCTTCCGCAGAACGAGCACATAAGGACCTTGACCTTGCAAAGGCCAGCGCGACCGACCAGCTGAAAAAAGCGAAAGCGGAAGCCCAGGTAATCATCGAGCAGGCGAACAAACGCCGCTCGCAGATTCTGGACGAAGCGAAAGCTGAGGCAGAACAGGAACGTACTAAAATCGTGGCTCAGGCGCAGGCGGAAATTGAAGCCGAGCGTAAACGTGCCCGTGAAGAGCTGCGTAAGCAAGTTGCTATCCTGGCTGTTGCTGGCGCCGAGAAGATCATCGAACGTTCCGTGGATGAAGCTGCTAACAGCGACATCGTGGATAAACTTGTCGCTGAACTGTAAGGAGGGAGGGGCTGATGTCTGAATTTATTACGGTAGCTCGCCCCTACGCCAAAGCAGCTTTTGACTTTGCCGTCGAACACCAAAGTGTAGAACGCTGGCAGGACATGCTGGCGTTTGCCGCCGAGGTAACCAAAAACGAACAGATGGCAGAGCTTCTCTCTGGCGCGCTAGCGCCAGAAACGCTCGCCGAGTCGTTTATCGCAGTTTGTGGTGAGCAACTGGACGAAAATGGTCAGAACCTGATTCGGGTAATGGCTGAAAATGGTCGTCTTAACGCGCTCCCGGATGTTCTGGAGCAGTTTATTCACCTGCGTGCCGTGAGTGAGGCTACCGCTGAGGTAGACGTCATTTCCGCTGCTGCATTGAGTGAACAACAGCTCGCGAAAATTTCTGCTGCGATGGAAAAACGTCTGTCACGCAAAGTTAAGCTGAATTGCAAAATCGATAAGTCTGTAATGGCAGGCGTTATCATCCGAGCGGGTGATATGGTCATTGATGGCAGCGTACGCGGTCGTCTTGAGCGCCTTGCAGACGTCTTGCAGTCTTAAGGGGACTGGAGCATGCAACTGAATTCCACCGAAATCAGCGAACTGATCAAGCAGCGCATTGCTCAGTTCAATGTTGTGAGTGAAGCTCACAACGAAGGTACTATTGTTTCTGTAAGTGACGGTGTTATCCGCATCCACGGCCTGGCCGATTGTATGCAGGGTGAAATGATCTCCCTGCCGGGTAACCGTTACGCTATCGCACTGAACCTCGAGCGCGACTCTGTAGGTGCGGTAGTTATGGGTCCGTACGCTGACCTTGCCGAAGGCATGAAAGTTAAGTGTACTGGTCGTATCCTGGAAGTTCCGGTTGGCCGTGGCCTGCTGGGTCGTGTGGTTAACACTCTGGGTGCGCCAATCGACGGTAAAGGTCCTCTGGATCACGATGGCTTCTCTGCTGTAGAAGCAATCGCTCCGGGCGTTATCGAACGTCAGTCCGTAGATCAGCCGGTACAGACCGGTTATAAAGCCGTTGACTCCATGATCCCAATCGGTCGTGGTCAGCGTGAATTGATCATCGGTGACCGTCAGACCGGTAAAACCGCACTGGCTATCGATGCCATCATCAACCAGCGCGATTCCGGTATCAAATGTATCTATGTCGCTATCGGTCAGAAAGCGTCCACCATTTCTAACGTGGTACGTAAACTGGAAGAGCACGGCGCACTGGCTAACACCATCGTTGTGGTAGCAACCGCGTCTGAATCCGCAGCACTGCAATACCTGGCACCGTATGCCGGTTGCGCAATGGGCGAATACTTCCGTGACCGTGGCGAAGATGCGCTGATCATTTACGATGACCTGTCTAAACAGGCTGTTGCTTACCGTCAGATTTCCCTGCTGCTCCGTCGTCCGCCAGGACGTGAAGCATTCCCGGGCGACGTATTCTACCTCCACTCTCGTCTGCTGGAGCGTGCTGCGCGTGTTAACGCCGAATACGTTGAAGCCTTCACCAAAGGTGAAGTGAAAGGGAAAACCGGTTCTCTGACCGCGCTGCCGATTATCGAAACTCAGGCGGGTGACGTTTCTGCGTTCGTTCCGACCAACGTAATCTCCATTACCGATGGTCAGATCTTCCTGGAAACCAACCTGTTCAACGCCGGTATTCGTCCTGCGGTTAACCCGGGTATCTCCGTATCCCGTGTTGGTGGTGCAGCACAGACCAAGATCATGAAAAAACTGTCCGGTGGTATCCGTACCGCTCTGGCACAGTATCGTGAACTGGCAGCGTTCTCTCAGTTTGCATCCGACCTTGACGATGCAACACGTAAGCAGCTTGACCACGGTCAGAAAGTGACCGAACTGCTGAAACAGAAACAGTATGCGCCGATGTCTGTTGCGCAGCAGTCTCTGGTTCTGTTTGCAGCAGAACGTGGTTACCTGGCGGATGTTGAACTGTCGAAAATCGGCAGCTTCGAAGCCGCGCTGCTGGCTTACGTCGACCGTGATCACGCTCCGTTGATGCAAGAGATCAACCAGACCGGTGGCTACAACGACGAAATCGAAGGCAAGCTGAAAGGCATCCTCGATTCCTTCAAAGCAACCCAATCCTGGTAACGTCTGGCGGCTTGCCTTAGGGCAGGCCGCAAGGCATTGAGGAGAAGCTCATGGCCGGCGCAAAAGAGATACGTAGTAAGATCGCAAGCGTCCAGAACACGCAAAAGATCACTAAAGCGATGGAGATGGTCGCCGCTTCCAAAATGCGTAAATCGCAGGATCGCATGGCGGCCAGCCGTCCTTATGCAGAAACCATGCGCAAAGTGATTGGTCACCTTGCACACGGTAATCTGGAATATAAGCACCCTTACCTGGAAGACCGCGACGTTAAACGCGTGGGCTACCTGGTGGTGTCGACCGACCGTGGTTTGTGCGGTGGTTTGAACATTAACCTGTTCAAAAAACTGCTGGCGGAAATGAAGACCTGGACCGACAAAGGCGTTCAATGCGACCTCGCAATGATCGGCTCGAAAGGCGTGTCGTTCTTCAACTCCGTGGGCGGCAATGTAGTTGCCCAGGTCACCGGCATGGGGGATAACCCTTCCCTGTCCGAACTGATCGGTCCGGTAAAAGTGATGTTGCAGGCCTACGACGAAGGCCGTCTGGACAAGCTTTACATTGTCAGCAACAAATTTATTAACACCATGTCTCAGGTTCCGACCATCAGCCAGCTGCTGCCGTTACCGGCATCAGATGATGATGATCTGAAACATAAATCCTGGGATTACCTGTACGAACCCGATCCGAAGGCGTTGCTGGATACCCTGCTGCGTCGTTATGTCGAATCTCAGGTTTATCAGGGCGTGGTTGAAAACCTGGCCAGCGAGCAGGCCGCCCGTATGGTGGCGATGAAAGCCGCGACCGACAATGGCGGCAGCCTGATTAAAGAGCTGCAGTTGGTATACAACAAAGCTCGTCAGGCCAGCATTACTCAGGAACTCACCGAGATCGTCTCGGGGGCCGCCGCGGTTTAAACAGGTTATTTCGTAGAGGATTTAAGATGGCTACTGGAAAGATTGTCCAGGTAATCGGCGCCGTAGTTGACGTCGAATTCCCTCAGGATGCCGTACCGCGCGTGTACGATGCTCTTGAGGTGCAAAATGGTAATGAGCGTCTGGTGCTGGAAGTTCAGCAGCAGCTCGGCGGCGGTATCGTGCGTACCATCGCAATGGGTTCTTCCGACGGTCTGCGTCGCGGTCTGGATGTAAAAGACCTCGAACACCCGATCGAAGTCCCGGTAGGTAAAGCGACTCTGGGTCGTATCATGAACGTACTGGGTGAACCGGTCGACATGAAAGGCGAGATCGGTGAAGAAGAGCGTTGGGCGATTCACCGTGCAGCACCTTCCTACGAAGAGCTGTCAAACTCTCAGGAACTGCTGGAAACCGGTATCAAAGTTATCGACCTGATGTGTCCGTTTGCTAAGGGCGGTAAAGTTGGTCTGTTCGGTGGTGCGGGTGTAGGTAAAACCGTAAACATGATGGAGCTCATTCGTAACATCGCGATCGAGCACTCCGGTTACTCTGTGTTTGCGGGCGTAGGTGAACGTACTCGTGAGGGTAACGACTTCTACCACGAAATGACCGACTCCAACGTTATCGACAAAGTATCCCTGGTGTATGGCCAGATGAACGAGCCGCCGGGAAACCGTCTGCGCGTTGCTCTGACCGGTCTGACCATGGCTGAGAAATTCCGTGACGAAGGTCGTGACGTACTGCTGTTCGTTGACAACATCTATCGTTACACCCTGGCCGGTACGGAAGTATCCGCACTGCTGGGTCGTATGCCTTCAGCGGTAGGTTATCAGCCAACTCTGGCGGAAGAGATGGGCGTTCTGCAGGAACGTATCACCTCCACCAAAACCGGTTCTATCACCTCTGTACAGGCGGTATACGTACCTGCGGATGACTTGACTGACCCGTCTCCGGCAACCACCTTTGCGCACCTTGACGCAACCGTGGTACTGAGCCGTCAGATCGCGTCTCTGGGTATCTACCCGGCAGTTGACCCGCTGGACTCCACCAGCCGTCAGCTGGACCCGCTGGTGGTTGGTCAGGAACACTACGACACCGCTCGTGGCGTTCAGTCCATCCTGCAACGTTATCAGGAACTGAAAGACATCATCGCCATCCTGGGTATGGATGAACTGTCTGAAGAAGACAAACTGGTGGTAGCGCGCGCTCGTAAGATCCAGCGTTTCCTGTCCCAGCCGTTCTTCGTGGCAGAAGTATTCACCGGTTCTCCGGGTAAATACGTCTCCCTGAAAGACACCATCCGTGGCTTTAAAGGCATCATGGAAGGCGAATACGATCACCTGCCGGAGCAGGCGTTCTACATGGTCGGTTCCATCGAAGAAGCAGTGGAAAAAGCCAAAAAACTTTAACGCCTTAATCGGAGGGTGATATGGCAATGACTTACCACCTGGACGTCGTCAGCGCAGAGCAACAAATGTTCTCTGGTCTGGTCGAGAAAATCCAGGTAACGGGTAGCGAAGGTGAACTGGGGATCTACCCAGGGCACGCACCGCTGCTCACCGCCATTAAGCCTGGTATGATTCGCATCGTGAAACAGCACGGTCACGAAGAGTTTATCTATCTGTCTGGCGGCATTCTTGAAGTGCAGCCTGGCAACGTGACCGTTCTGGCCGACACCGCAATTCGCGGCCAGGATCTCGACGAAGCGCGAGCCATGGAAGCGAAACGTAAGGCTGAAGAGCACATTAGCAGCTCTCACGGCGACGTAGATTACGCTCAGGCGTCTGCGGAACTGGCCAAAGCGATCGCGCAGCTGCGCGTTATCGAGTTGACCAAAAAAGCGATGTAACACCGGCTTGAAAAGCACGAAAGCCAGTCTGGAAACAGGCTGGCTTTTTTATTGCGTGCGCCGCGCATATTTTCATCTGGATAGTAGTACAGCAGGATTTGTGCTGTGATCATTCATGTTCCGCGATTAACACTTTTTATATAAACCAGCGAAATTCTTTGCTGGTTTTCTCGTTTATTCATTGATCGAAATAAGAGCAAAAACATCATGTAGACACTTAAATGAAGGTGCTACCTTACTTTTATGCAGACAAAAGGCGCGCCAATGGTCGAAAATGGTGTTTTCGTCAGTAGGGATAATCCTTTATTGCACAATTTATCCTCTGTCCATTTCACGATGAAAAAAATGTAGTTTTTTCAAGGTGAAGCGGTTTAAATTCGTTCTCAAATCACAGTCAGGACGCGTATGTTGAATAATGCTATGAGCGTAGTGATCCTTGCAGCAGGCAAAGGCACTCGCATGTATTCCGATATTCCAAAAGTGCTGCATACCCTTGCCGGGAAAGCGATGGTTCAGCATGTCATTGATGCTGCGAATGAATTAGGCGCAGCGCACGTTCACCTGGTTTACGGTCACGGCGGCGATCTGCTTAAACAGTCGTTGAAAGATGACAATCTGAACTGGGTGCTTCAGGCTGAGCAGTTGGGTACTGGTCATGCAATGCAGCAGGCCGCACCTTTCTTTGCCGATGATGAAGACATTTTAATGCTCTACGGCGATGTACCGCTGATCTCGGTCGAAACACTCCAGCGCCTGCGTGATGCAAAACCGCAGGGTGGCATTGGTCTGCTGACAGTGAAACTGGATGACCCGACCGGTTATGGCCGCATTACCCGTGAGAATGGCAAAGTTACCGGCATTGTTGAGCATAAAGATGCTACCGACGAGCAGCGTCAAATCCAGGAGATCAACACCGGTATTCTGATCGCCAACGGTGCAGATATGAAACGCTGGCTGGCGAAGCTGACCAATAATAATGCACAGGGCGAGTACTACATTACCGATATTATTGCGCTGGCGTATCAGGAAGGGCGTGAAATTGTCGCTGTACATCCGCAGCGTTTAAGCGAAGTTGAAGGTGTAAATAACCGTCTGCAACTCTCCCGTCTGGAGCGCGTTTATCAGTCCGAACAGGCAGAAAAACTGCTGCTGGCGGGAGTTATGCTGCGCGATCCGGCGCGTTTTGATCTGCGCGGTACACTTACTCACGGGCGCGATGTTGAAATTGATACTAACGTTATCATCGAGGGTAATGTTACTCTCGGCAATCGCGTGAAAATTGGCACTGGTTGCGTGATTAAAAACAGCGTGATTGGTGATGATTGCGAAATCAGCCCATATACCGTGGTGGAAGACGCGAATCTGGCTGCGGCCTGTACCATTGGCCCGTTTGCCCGTCTGCGCCCCGGTGCAGAGCTGCTGGAAGGCGCACACGTCGGTAACTTCGTTGAGATGAAAAAAGCGCGTTTGGGTAAAGGCTCGAAAGCCGGTCATCTGACTTACCTGGGCGATGCGGAAATCGGCGATAACGTTAACATCGGCGCGGGAACCATTACCTGCAACTACGACGGTGCGAATAAATTTAAAACCATTATTGGCGACGATGTATTTGTCGGTTCTGACACCCAACTTGTTGCACCGGTAACGGTTGGTAAAGGCGCGACCATTGCTGCGGGTACTACTGTAACGCGCAATGTTGGTGAAAATGCCCTGGCAATCAGCCGTGTGCCGCAGGCACAAAAAGAAGGCTGGCGTCGTCCGGTTAAGAAAAAGTAATTCTGGCTGGGTAATCCGGCCATCAGGGATGAGGAGATAACATAATCTCCCGCCCACAAGCAGTAACTATAAAAATAACCCCACTCTCTACAAGGCTCGGGGCGCCCGAAAAATCGGGCATACAGGTTGACCGACAACGATATCAATCGGAATTAAAAACTATGTGTGGAATTGTTGGCGCGATCGCGCAACGTGATGTAGCTGAAATCCTTCTCGAAGGTTTACGTCGTCTGGAATACCGTGGTTATGACTCTGCCGGTCTGGCAGTTGTCGACGCAAACGGAAATATGACCCGCTTACGTCGTCTCGGTAAAGTCCAGATGCTGGCTCAGGCAGCGGAAGAACATCCTCTGCATGGCGGCACCGGTATTGCTCACACTCGCTGGGCAACCCACGGCGAACCTTCTGAAGCGAATGCGCATCCGCATGTTTCTGAACACATTGTGGTGGTGCATAACGGCATCATCGAAAACCATGAACCGCTGCGCGAAGCGTTAAAAGCGCGTGGCTATACCTTTGTTTCTGAAACTGACACCGAAGTTATTGCTCACCTGGTTAACTGGGAACTGAAACAGGGCGGCACCCTGCGTGAGGCCGTTCTGCGTGCTATCCCGCAACTGCGTGGCGCGTACGGTACGGTGATCATGGACACCCGCAACCCGGATACTTTGCTGGCGGCACGTTCCGGTAGCCCGCTGGTGATTGGCCTCGGTATGGGCGAAAACTTTATCGCTTCTGACCAGCTGGCGCTGTTGCCAGTGACTCGTCGCTTTATCTTCCTTGAAGAGGGCGATATTGCGGAAATCACTCGCCGTTCGGTAAACATCTTCGATAAATCTGGCGCGGAAGTAAAACGTCAGGATATCGAATCCAATCTGCAATATGACGCAGGCGATAAAGGTATTTACCGCCACTACATGCAGAAAGAGATCTACGAACAGCCAAACGCGATCAAAAACACTCTCGCCGGACGTATCAGCCACGGTCAGGTTGATCTAAGCGAGCTGGGCCCGAATGCCGATGAACTGCTGTCGAAGGTTGAGCATATTCAGATCCTCGCCTGTGGCACTTCTTACAACTCTGGTATGGTTTCCCGCTACTGGTTTGAATCGTTGGCAGGCATTCCGTGCGACGTCGAAATCGCCTCTGAATTCCGCTATCGCAAATCAGCCGTGCGTCGTAACAGTCTGATGATCACTCTGTCGCAGTCTGGTGAAACGGCAGATACTCTGGCTGGCCTGCGTCTGTCAAAAGAGCTGGGTTACCTTGGTTCGCTGGCGATCTGTAACGTTCCAGGCTCTTCTCTGGTGCGTGAATCCGATCTGGCGCTGATGACCAATGCCGGTACTGAAATTGGCGTGGCATCTACCAAAGCATTTACCACTCAGTTAACTGTGCTGTTGATGCTGGTGGCCAAACTGTCTCGCCTGAAAGGTCTGGATGCTTCCATTGAACATGACATCGTGCATGGTCTGCAGGCGCTGCCGAGCCGTATTGAGCAGATGCTGTCTCAGGACAAACGCATTGAAGCCCTGGCAGAAGATTTCTCTGACAAACATCACGCGCTGTTCCTGGGCCGTGGCGATCAGTACCCCATCGCGCTGGAAGGCGCATTGAAGCTGAAAGAGATCTCCTATATTCATGCTGAAGCCTACGCTGCGGGTGAACTGAAACACGGTCCGCTGGCGCTGATTGATGCAGATATGCCGGTTATCGTCGTTGCGCCAAACAACGAACTGTTGGAAAAACTGAAATCCAACATTGAAGAAGTTCGCGCGCGTGGCGGTCAGTTGTACGTTTTTGCCGATCAGGACGCTGGTTTTGTGAGCAGCGACAACATGCACATCATCGAGATGCCGCATGTGGAAGAGGTGATTGCACCAATCTTCTACACCGTTCCGCTGCAACTGCTGGCGTACCATGTCGCACTGATCAAAGGCACTGATGTTGACCAGCCGCGTAACCTGGCAAAATCGGTTACGGTTGAGTAATACTAACTGTTAAGTAAGCAAGGGCTGCCAGTGGGTGGCCCTTTTTCATATTTATTTTCAATAAACTTTCCATTTAGATAACTAAATAAATATATTCCTAATTTTTACCAATGTCCGCTTACGAACTTGATTTACTATTATTTTAATAATATTTATATAATAAATTTATATTCTCAGATTGATTTATAGATATTAATTTAGCTAAACCTGTGTCATTGATGTAATATGTGTGCGAATCATAAATACACTTATTAATATAAGTGTATGGTTCGGGTTGAAGGATATATTATATCAATGGAGTTTTTATGAAACGTAATATTATTGGTGGTGCATTCACGCTGGCATCTTTAATGCTGGCCGGACATGCGCTCGCAGAGGATGGTGTTGTTCACTTTGTTGGTGAAATTGTTGACAGTAGTTGTGAAGTTACCTCCGATACAGCGGATCAAACCGTTCCTCTTGGAAAAGTCAGTAAAAATGCATTTTCGGGTGTAGGCAGCATGGCATCGCCACAGCAGTTTAGTATTAAACTGGAGAAATGTCCGGCAACGTACACGCAGGCTGCGGTTCGTTTTGATGGTACAGAAGCACCTGGCGGCGATGGCGATCTGAAAGTGGGTACTCCGACTACAGCTGCCGATCCGGGTGATTATACCGGCACCGGGGCAGCGATTGTGGCCACTGGTGTTGGTATCCGTATCTTTAACCAGGCTGACAACTCTCAGGTCAAACTTTATAACGACTCAGCTTATACCACTATCGATGGTAACGGCGCTGCGGAAATGAAATTTATTGCACGCTATGTTGCAACAAATGCAGTCGTAACGGCGGGTACAGCGAACGCCGATTCACAATTTACTATCGAATATAAGAAATAATTTATCAGAGCCTTTTTATTCAGTTGGCTTTGGCCAGGGAGTTATTATGTCCAGAAAAAGTTGTTTAATCAGGCTCTTTAAAACAACCCTTTGGTACAAATTATTTATCGCGATTATATTAAGCCTTTTTTTAGGCCAGCCAGCATTAACCTATGCAGGCGTTGTCATTGGCGGTACGCGGGTTGTTTACATAAGTAATAATGCAGATAAATCTATTTCTGTATTCAGCAAGGAAGAAAAGATCCCTTATCTCATCCAGTCATGGGTGGATCCGTTTAATAAAGATGATAAAAGTAAAGCGCCCTTTACTGTTATACCTCCTGTATCCCGACTTGAACCCGGACAAGAAAAAGTATTACGTATTCTTCACATGAAGGGAATGTCATTACCCGACGACCGTGAATCCGTCTTCTGGCTGAATATCAAAAATATTCCGCCTGCAGCAACCAATAAAGCAGCGAACTCATTGGAAATTGCTGTTAAAACGCGTATCAAGCTGTTCTGGCGACCAGCAACTATTAGCCTTATTCCTGAAGATGCAGCGCCTAAGGTTAAGTGGCGTCGTGAAGGAAAAAATCTGATTGCTGAAAATCCAAACCCGATTCATATCAGTGTGATGGATGTCATTGTTGATGGCCATGATGTGCCTCTCAACATGATCCGTCCTTTCGAAACGCTCTCTTTACCGTTGCCTGCCAATTCTGCGGGTAACCAAATGACCTGGCGATTCATAAATGATTATGGCGCGATAAGCGAACCGCTAAAAAACGCGCTGTAAGCATGGCATAAGGATAGGCGTATTATGGTTACGACCAGAATAGCGGTTGGCCTGATGGCAGGGACGTGTCTGATATTCTCACATAGTCTGATGGCCCAGGTCAGCGTATTTAATCCGGCGCTACTGGAAATCGACCATCAATCCGGGGTCGACATTCGTCAGTTTAACCGGGCAAATATGATGCCTCCCGGCGTTTATAGCGTTGATATTTTTATCAACGGTAAAATGTTTGAACGTCAGGATGTGACATTTGTTCAGGATAATCCCGATGCTGATTTACACGCCTGCTTTGTCGCTATTAAAAAAACGCTGACCTCCTTTGGCGTAAAAGTTGATGCACTGAAATCGCTCAATGATGTGGATGAAACGGTCTGTATTGATCCTGAGCCACGCATTGAAGGCTCATCCTGGCAACTGGACAGCGATAAACTGCAACTGAATATCTCCATTCCCCAAATCTACATGGACGCGATGGCCTACGATTACATAAGCCCTACGCGTTGGGATGAAGGAATTAATGCACTCACCATCAACTACGATTTTTCCGGTTCACATACCCTGCGTTCGGATTATGGTTCTCAGGAGACGAATACCAGTTATCTCAACCTGCGCAACGGACTGAATATTGGGCCGTGGCGATTACGCAATTACAGTACCTTAAACACAACCGATGGTCGTGCGGATTACAACTCTATAAGCACCTGGATACAACGTAATATTGCCGCGTTACGAAGCCAGATTATGATCGGCGATACCTGGACGGCGAGCGATATTTTCGACAGTACGCAAATCCGTGGCGCACGTCTTTATACCGATAACGATATGTTGCCTGCCAGCCAGAATGGGTTTGCCCCTGTGGTACGTGGCATTGCCAAGTCCAACACCACGGTCATCATTCGTCAAAGTGGTTATGTGATTTACCAGTCTGCCGTTCCACAAGGTGCCTTTGAAATTACCGACCTGAACACTGCCAGTTCGGGGGGAGATTTGGACGTAACTATCAAGGAAGAAGATGGTAGCGAACAACGATTCACCCAACCTTACGCCACTTTGGCAATCCTTAAGCGTGAAGGTCAAACGGATGTCGATATCAGTGTGGGTGAATTACGTGATGAAGATGGATTTGCGCCAGATGTCATCCAGGCGCAGATCCTTCATGGCCTGCCGCACGGGGTTACGTTATATGGTGGTTTACAGGCTGCCGAGAATTATGGTTCAGCAGCGTTGGGGTTGGGTAAAGATCTTGGTTCTTTGGGCGCTATCTCGTTCGATGTGACTCATGCGCGTGCAAAATTTAGTCATGCTGATACGGAAACCGGACAGTCCTATCGCTTTCTGTATTCGAAACGTTTTGATGATACGGACACCAGTTTACGTCTGGTTGGCTATCGTTATTCCACCGAAGGCTACTATACCCTCAACGAATGGGCGTCACGGAGCAACAGTCCTGACGATTTCTGGCAAACAGGTAACCGCCGCAGTCGTGTGGAAGGAACGCTAACGCAGTCGCTGGGAAGAGATTACGGCAACGTATACCTGACACTAAGTCGTCAGCAGTACTGGCATACCGATGATGTTGAACGATTAATGCAATTTGGCTACAGCAGTAGCTGGAAGCGTCTCTCGTGGAATATATCCTGGAGTTATTCCAATACCGCTCGTCAGGGGACGAGTAATAATTATGCCAGTGATAACAGCAGTGAGCAGATCTACATGCTCTCTTTATCTGTGCCTTTATCTGGCTGGTGGGGAAATAGCTACGCTACGTATTCCGTTTCACAAAATGATAATTCCGGCAGTTCACATCAGATAGGAATAAGCGGAACAGCCCTGGAAAAAAATAATCTGTCCTGGAATTTAATGCAGTCTTATAACAGCCACGATGATGAAGTTGGCGGTAATATGTCGCTGTCTTATGACGGCACCTACGGTTCACTGAACGGCAGTTATAATTACAGCCAAAATTCCCAGCGACTCAATTATGGCATTAAGGGCGGTATTCTGGCACACAGCGAAGGGGTAACGTTAAGTCAGGAGTTAGGTGAAACCATCGCTCTGGTTAAAGCACCAGGCGCAGCCGGGCTGGAAATTGATAATATGCGCGGTGCCGCAACGGACTGGCGTGGCTACACGGTCAAGACACAACTAAATCCGTATGATGAAAACCGAGTGGCAATCAGTGATAACTATTTCTCGAAAGCAAATATCGAGCTTGATAATACCGTCGTGATGATGATTCCGACGCGTGGCGCAGTGGTTAAAGCAGAGTTTGTTACTCATGTGGGTTACCGTGTTTTATTCAGAGTCATGAATGTAAAAGGTAAGCCAGCACCATTTGGCGCGATGGCTTCAGTACAAAGTACGTCCTCTGCAAACTCAGGGATTGTGGGGGAGCATGGCGAGCTTTATCTCTCGGGACTTCCTGAAAAGGGGAAAGTAACATTATCCTGGGGCGAAAATGCGACCACAAAATGTACCTTCGATTACACACTCTCATTACCTGCAAGTGAAAGTGGATTAATTGAGCAAGACGTGACATGTCATTAAAAGGATTTTTATGAACAAGAATATTATACGATGGTGGCTGGCTGTTCTTATTATCACTTTTAGTGGCACAACTCTAGCTGCTCCTAAAGGTATCTGCACCCCAGATAATGGTGCTTTTCATAGTACGCTTGATTTTTCAGGCTACCTTATTACAGCAAACCAGAATAAGGTTGGGACGTTATTCAATACCACAGTGACTAATGGGGCTTCTTACCCGGGGCGCTGTCATTGTGATACAGGATCTATAGGTCGGTTTTCCTATATTTACTATACTGCCATAATTAATAATGCGTTAAGTTTCTCTGGTGTTCATTCAAATTTGAATTATTATAATCTTAATCCCAATCTTGATGTGGGGATTGCGATAGATATTCTCGGTGTAGGAATGGTTAATGCGCCATTTGAATATAAAGCTAATAAACCATCTTCTTATTATGATTGTGGTCGCGCAGCTCCTTTAAATATTTCCAGTGGTGCTAAAGCTCAAATTTATTTTTACATTAAAAAAACATTTGCAGGAAAGTTAATTATTCCTGAAACACATATATCTACGTTGTATGGAACTATAAGTCGTGATACTCCGGTTGATTATTCTCAACCGCTGGCAGACGTTTACATTCGTGGCGATATAACTGCGGCACAAACCTGCGAAATTAATAATTTACAGCCGATTTATTTTGATTTTAAAGAAATACCCGCCGCAGATTTTTCATCTGTTGCCGGGAATGCGGTAACAACGCATAAAATTACTAAAACCGTCACTATTGAGTGTGAAAACTTAGGATTACTGAATACAGACGATATCACCACATCATTTTATGCTACAGAATCCAGTACCGATAACTCAATGGTTGTAACGTCAAACCCCAACGTGGGGGTAAAAATCTACGATAAAAATAATAAGGAAATCAAAGTAAACGGAGGCGAATTGTCGACAGATATGGGTAAAACAACCGTCTATGGCGAGAAAGCTGGCAACGTCACTTTTTCTGCCGCACCTGCAAGCCTCACTGGAGCTCGCCCTGCGCCAGGAACATTTACCGCGACTGCAACCATAACAATTGAGATTGTTCGCTAACCGAACTGACAGCGGTGCTCCTCACACCGTTGTCATTTTACGTATTTTTGCCTGCATATTTTCATTCGACATGACAAAACGATGACATCGCCTTTCTTTTTTTATTCAAATAAATCAAATGTTTAAATAATAATTCTGATTTGTCATAAAACTGTCATAAACCTTACATATAACTGTCACCTGTTTGTCCTATTTTGCTTCTCGTAGCCAACAAACAATGCTTTATGAATCCTCCCAGGAGACATTATGAAAGTTATGCGTACCACCGTCGCAACTGTTGTCGCCGCGACCTTATCGATGAGTGCTTTCTCTGTGTTTGCAGAAGCAAGCCTGACAGGTGCAGGTGCAACCTTCCCTGCGCCGGTGTATGCCAAATGGGCTGACACTTACCAGAAAGAAACCGGTAATAAAGTTAACTACCAGGGTATCGGTTCTTCCGGTGGCGTAAAACAGATTATCGCTAACACCGTTGATTTCGGTGCTTCTGACGCGCCGCTGTCTGACGAAAAACTGGCTCAGGAAGGCCTGTTCCAGTTCCCGACCGTGATTGGCGGCGTGGTGCTGGCGGTTAACATTCCGGGGCTGAAGTCTGGCGAACTGGTGCTGGATGGTAAAACCCTCGGCGACATCTACTTGGGCAAAATTAAAAAGTGGGATGATGAAGCCATCGCCAAACTGAATCCGGGTCTGAAACTGCCTTCACAGAACATTGCTGTAGTACGCCGCGCAGATGGCTCCGGGACTTCCTTCGTCTTCACCAGCTACCTGGCGAAAGTGAACGAAGAGTGGAAAAACAACGTTGGTACTGGCTCTACCGTAAAATGGCCGATCGGTCTGGGCGGTAAAGGTAACGACGGTATCGCCGCGTTCGTTCAGCGTCTGCCGGGTGCAATTGGTTACGTTGAATATGCTTACGCGAAGCAGAACAACCTGGCGTATACCAAACTGATCTCCGCTGATGGCAAACCGGTTAGTCCGACCGAAGAAAATTTTGCCAATGCAGCAAAAGGCGCAGACTGGAGCAAAACCTTCGCTCAGGATCTGACCAACCAGAAAGGCGAAGATGCATGGCCGATCACCTCTACCACGTTCATACTGATCCACAAAGATCAGAAGAAACCTGAGCAGGGCACTGAAGTGCTGAAGTTCTTCGATTGGGCGTACAAAACCGGAGCGAAACAGGCTAATGACCTGGATTACGCCAGCCTGCCGGAGAGCGTTGTAGAACAGGTTCGCGCTGCGTGGAAGACCAATATTAAAGACAGTAGCGGTAAGCCGCTGTACTAATAAAACACCATGCCGGATAAGGCGCTAACGCCGCATCCGGCATTACAAAATGACTTTGTAAACGCGTTTAACTGAAGAGTAACTTATGGCTGCAACCAAGCCTGCTTTTAACCCACCGGGTAAAAAGGGCGACATAATTTTCAGCGTGCTGGTAAAACTGGCGGCGCTGATTGTGCTATTGATGTTGGGTGGCATTATTGTCTCTCTGATCATCTCCTCCTGGCCGAGCATTCAGAAATTTGGTCTGGCTTTCCTGTGGACCAAAGAGTGGGATGCGCCGAACGATATCTACGGGGCGCTGGTGCCGATCTACGGTACGCTGGTAACCTCGTTTATCGCGCTGCTGATCGCCGTTCCGGTGAGTTTCGGTATCGCCCTGTTCCTGACCGAGCTTGCGCCAGGCTGGCTGAAACGTCCGCTGGGGATCGCCATTGAGCTGCTGGCAGCCATTCCAAGTATCGTTTACGGCATGTGGGGCCTGTTTATCTTTGCGCCGCTGTTCGCCGTTTACTTCCAGGAGCCGGTCGGCAATATCATGTCGAATATCCCGATTGTTGGCGCGCTGTTCTCTGGCCCGGCATTTGGTATCGGTATCCTCGCGGCAGGCGTGATCCTCGCCATCATGATTATTCCGTACATTGCGGCGGTAATGCGCGATGTGTTCGAACAAACTCCGGTGATGATGAAAGAGTCGGCCTACGGTATCGGCTGCACCACCTGGGAAGTTATCTGGCGTATCGTTCTTCCGTTCACCAAAAATGGGGTTATCGGCGGCATTATGCTGGGACTGGGGCGCGCGCTCGGTGAAACCATGGCGGTGACCTTTATCATCGGTAACACCTACCAGCTCGACAGCGCCTCGCTGTACATGCCAGGTAACAGTATTACTTCCGCGCTGGCCAACGAATTTGCGGAAGCTGAATCTGGCCTGCACGTTGCCGCACTGATGGAACTGGGTCTCATCCTGTTTGTAATTACCTTCATCGTCCTGGCCGCATCGAAGTTTATGATTATGCGCCTGGCTAAGAATGAGGGGGCACGCTAATGGCTATGGTTGAAATGCAAACCACTGCGGCGCTGGCGGAATCCCGCCGCAAAATGCAGGCGCGTCGCCGCCTCAAAAACCGTATTGCGCTGACGCTCTCAATGGCGACGATGGCCTTCGGCCTGTTCTGGCTGATCTGGATTTTAATGTCCACCATCACTCGCGGTATCGACGGTATGTCGCTGGCGCTGTTCACTGAAATGACGCCACCGCCAAATACGGAAGGCGGTGGTCTGGCGAACGCCCTGGCAGGTAGTGGGCTGTTAATTTTGTGGGCCACGGTATTCGGTACGCCGCTGGGCATTATGGCGGGGATTTATCTGGCGGAATATGGTCGTAAATCCTGGCTGGCAGAAGTGATTCGCTTCATTAACGACATTCTGCTCTCCGCACCGTCGATTGTGGTTGGTCTGTTTGTTTACACCATCGTGGTGGCGCAGATGGAGCACTTCTCCGGCTGGGCGGGCGTAATTGCCCTGGCGCTGTTGCAGGTGCCGATTGTTATCCGTACCACCGAGAACATGCTGAAACTGGTGCCGGACAGCCTGCGTGAAGCGGCTTATGCGCTGGGTACGCCGAAGTGGAAGATGATCTCCGCGATTACGCTGAAAGCGTCGGTATCCGGGATCATGACCGGTATCCTGTTGGCGATTGCCCGTATTGCTGGTGAAACTGCGCCGCTGTTGTTTACCGCGCTCTCCAACCAGTTCTGGAGCACCGACATGATGCAGCCGATCGCCAACCTGCCGGTGACGATCTTTAAGTTTGCGATGAGCCCATTTGCGGAATGGCAGCAACTGGCCTGGGCCGGGGTATTGATCATCACCCTGTGCGTCCTGCTGCTGAACATTCTGGCGCGCGTTGTTTTTGCGAAGAATAAACACGGTTAACACTTTGCCGGATGCGGCGTGAGCGCCTTATCCGGCCTACGGTAAGCCTGATTAGCGAAGTGCATCAGGCACGATGAGGAAAAGATTGCAATGAGTATGGTTGAAACTGCCCCGAGTAAAATTCAGGTTCGTAATTTGAACTTCTACTACGGCAAATTCCATGCCCTGAAAAACATCAACCTGGATATCGCTAAAAACCAGGTTACGGCGTTTATCGGGCCGTCCGGCTGCGGTAAATCGACGCTGCTGCGTACCTTCAATAAAATGTTTGAACTGTACCCGGATCAGCGTGCGGAAGGTGAAATTCTGCTCGATGGCGACAACATCCTGACTAACACTCAGGATATCGCCCTACTTCGTGCGAAAGTGGGCATGGTGTTCCAGAAACCGACGCCGTTCCCGATGTCCATCTACGACAACATCGCTTTTGGTGTCCGTCTGTTTGAGAAGCTCTCTCGTGCCGACATGGACGAGCGCGTACAGTGGGCACTGACCAAGGCGGCATTGTGGAACGAAACCAAAGATAAATTGCACCAGAGCGGTTACTCTCTCTCTGGTGGTCAGCAACAGCGTCTGTGCATTGCACGTGGTATCGCCATTCGCCCGGAAGTGCTGCTGCTCGACGAACCGTGTTCGGCACTCGACCCTATCTCCACCGGGCGTATTGAAGAGCTGATCACCGAACTGAAGCAGGATTACACCGTGGTGATCGTCACCCACAACATGCAGCAGGCTGCGCGTTGTTCCGACCACACGGCATTTATGTATATGGGCGAATTGATTGAGTTCAGCAACACGGACGATCTGTTCACCAAGCCAGCGAAGAAACAAACAGAAGACTACATCACCGGTCGTTACGGTTGATTCAGGAGTGCGTTATGGACAGTCTCAATCTTAATAAACATATTTCCGGCCAGTTCAACGCCGAACTGGAAAGCATCCGCACGCAGGTGATGACCATGGGCGGCATGGTGGAGCAACAGCTTACTGATGCCATCACCGCCATGCACAACCAGGACAGCGATCTGGCGAAGCGCGTGATCGAAGGCGACAAAAACGTCAACATGATGGAAGTGGCAATCGATGAAGCCTGCGTGCGCATTATCGCTAAACGTCAGCCGACGGCGAGCGACCTGCGTCTGGTGATGGTAATTAGTAAAACCATTGCCGAGCTGGAGCGTATTGGTGACGTGGCGGATAAAATCTGCCGCACCGCGCTGGAGAAATTCTCCCAACAGCATCAGCCGTTGCTGGTAAGTCTGGAGTCTCTGGGGCGTCACACAATCCAGATGCTGCATGACGTGCTGGACGCGTTCGCGCGCATGGATATTGACGAAGCGGTACGAATTTATCGTGAAGATAAAAAAGTCGATCAGGAGTACGAAGGTATCGTGCGCCAGTTGATGACCTACATGATGGAAGATTCGCGCACCATTCCGAGCGTACTTACCGCGCTGTTTTGTGCGCGCTCCATTGAGCGTATCGGCGACCGTTGTCAGAATATCTGTGAATATATCTTCTACTACGTGAAAGGTCAGGATTTCCGTCACGTAGGTGGAGACGAGCTGGATAAACTGCTGGCAGAGAAAGATCCGAAAGCGTCACGCTAAGCGTATGCCGCATCCGGCAATCTGCGAGTACGTAATCTGACCGGTGAGATATATCACCGGTCTCTTTATTTACTGAGTGATATCCCAGCCACGCGCCTTCCACAGTTCCGGTAACTGCGAAAGATGGGTAAAGGTAGTGACTTTCGGATGAACGATCGGCTTATTGTGCGGGTCAGCGCAGAAGTAAAACACTTCCATACCGGCATCGATTCCTGACTGCGCACCGGCGCTGGAGTCATCAACCAGAATGCAGTTTTCAACGTTCACATTCATCGCTTTTGCAGCATGGAACATTAACGCCGGATCGGGCTTCCAGCGTTGGATGTCGTAACCGCTGAACAGTTTTTCCGGGAAATAGTGCAGCATATTGAGTTTGCCAAGCGAATGTTGCATTTTGCTGACCGGGCCGTTAGAGACGACGCACATCGGCACGTTAACGCTCGCCAGCAATTCGTTAGCACCAGCAATCACCTCCAGTTCGCTATCAAACAGACGCGCCACTTCCGCACGGTAAACGTGCTCGGCATCGGCACGAACTATTTCTACGCCCTGTTCTTTGCTAATGATGTCGATGATTTCGTAGAGTTTTACGCCTTTAAAACGGGTAAAAATTTCTTCCAGGTCAACGTGAATGCCAAATTCCCTGAACATTGTGACATAGGCGCGAGAGCAAATGACCTCGCTATCGACCAGCGTACCGTCACAGTCGAAAAATACCGCTTCTATCTGGGACATGTCTTTCCTTTATCGTTAGTTTAACGTTTTCGTCATGCAGATTGGCGTGACGCAATCGTTGCCGTATAAGCAAATACAATGAAAAAAAGTTATCTTCAGCCGTCCATATTGTCTCATTTTGGTATACGATAGCGACGGATTTTCCCTCCTTGTTCGGAAATAGATAATGAGTCAACAACACACAACCCAGGCTTCTGGCCAGGGGATGCTGGAACGCGTGTTTAAACTGCGCGAACATGGCACGACGGCACGGACCGAAGTGATCGCTGGTTTTACCACTTTCCTGACGATGGTTTACATCGTTTTTGTTAACCCGCAAATTCTCGGCGTCGCTGGCATGGATACCAGCGCCGTCTTCGTCACCACCTGTCTGATTGCTGCGTTCGGCAGTATTCTGATGGGGCTGTTTGCTAACCTGCCAGTCGCGCTGGCTCCCGCTATGGGTCTGAATGCGTTCTTCGCTTTTGTCGTTGTGCAGGCGATGGGCTTGCCATGGCAGGTCGGGATGGGCGCAATCTTCTGGGGCGCGATTGGTCTGCTGTTACTGACGATTTTCCGCGTTCGCTACTGGATGATTGCCAACATTCCGGTGAGTCTGCGTGTGGGGATCACCAGCGGTATCGGCCTGTTCATTGGTATGATGGGGCTGAAAAACGCAGGTGTTATTGTCGCTAACCCGGAAACGTTGGTTAGCATCGGTAACCTGACTTCTCACAGCGTGCTGCTAGGTATCCTCGGCTTCTTCATCATTGCTATTCTGGCCTCGCGCAACATTCACGCGGCGGTACTGGTTTCCATCGTGGTGACGACGCTTCTGGGCTGGATGCTGGGTGATGTGCACTACAACGGCATTGTCTCCGCACCGCCGAGCGTGATGACGGTAGTGGGTCATGTGGATTTGGCCGGGTCGTTTAACCTCGGACTGGCAGGGGTGATTTTCTCTTTCATGCTGGTCAACCTGTTTGACTCTTCCGGTACGTTGATTGGCGTGACCGATAAAGCGGGTCTGGCGGATGAGAAAGGTAAATTTCCGCGCATGAAGCAGGCGCTGTATGTCGACAGTATCTCTTCTGTTACCGGTTCATTTATCGGTACATCTTCCGTCACGGCGTACATTGAGTCTTCTTCCGGCGTTTCCGTTGGCGGTCGTACCGGTCTGACGGCAGTGGTTGTCGGCCTGCTATTCCTGCTGGTTATCTTCCTGTCACCGTTGGCGGGAATGGTGCCTGGCTATGCCGCTGCTGGCGCGCTGATCTACGTGGGCGTACTAATGACTTCAAGTCTTGCTCGCGTGAAATGGCAGGATCTTACTGAATCTGTTCCGGCGTTTATTACCGCCGTGATGATGCCGTTCAGCTTTTCTATTACCGAAGGTATCGCGCTGGGCTTCATTTCCTACTGCGTAATGAAAATCGGCACCGGACGTCTGCGTGATCTAAGTCCGTGCGTAATCATCGTTGCGCTGCTGTTTATCCTGAAGATTGTGTTTATCGACGCCCACTAAAATCGATAACTCGTTAAAAAAACCCGCCATGAGTTACCGCTGGCGGGTTTTTTTATTTAGAGTTTCACCCGCTGAATAAACTCGCCAAATGCGGTCAATTGCCCGGTCAGGTGATCCAGTGTTCCTTGATCAATCACTTCTCCGGTTTGCGGATCGACTTTGTTCTGAATCACACCGCCCATAAACTCTGGTTTGTTCATTACCATCGCGTCGAGAAAAACCAGAATCTGGCGCAGGTGATACTGACAGCGCGCGCCGCCAATCACGCCCATTGAGCTGGTCTGAATCAACACCGGTTTACCGGCCAGCGGTTGATCCGGCAGGCGAGATAGCCAGTCGATGGCATTTTTCAGTCCGCCCGGCACGGAGTAGTTATATTCCGGCGTGACGATCACTACGCCGTCAGCCTGACGGATCTGTTCCGCCAGAGCTTCAACTGTCGCTGGAAAACCTTCTTCCTGCTGTACGTCAGCGTCATACAGGGGAATGTCGGCAATGGAAGGTAACGCATTGACTTCCATACCCGCAGGGGCAATTTTCGGCAGTGTACGTGCAACCATGCCATTAAATGAGCCTTTGCGCAGGCTCCCCAGTAACGTAACCACCTTCAATTTTTCAGACATGATGACTCCTGTGGTTGTCTATCAATTTGGCGAAAAAGACTTCACGGTAGAGAGCTGGGCAAAACGCATCATCCGGCTGGTGGGGTTGTTGGCGCGACTGTGAATATCCGGCAGACTTTTCCAGCCTTGCTTACCATCTAACTCCCAGACACTGAGCTTCTCAATCGCTGGAGTGACCGCCACGGACCACACCAGCACGTCCTCTGCGTCGCATAACGCTTCTACATGATTTACATGGGCACATTTCAGGCGTCCGGCAATGGGCAGCAATTGCAGATCGCGCGGGTCGTCATTCAGTACATCACCGGTAAGTTTTAGCACGCTTCGGCGCAAAGTAATGAGTTGTGCTCGTGCTTCATTAGGATCGTTCTGCTTACTGATCCATAACGATTCATTGCTGGAAAAAATAGGGTTATCGGGGGCATGGGGACTATGAAACCCGCGTGTCGCGCGCTGTAGCTCCATATCGAGACCACACTCACCTTCGGTTGTTAACGCCACGCCGACCATATTTCCGGCATAGGATATTGAAAATGATGGCAAATTTTTATCGAGGAAAACCGGCTTTCCTTTAGCCTGGGTGACGATCTCTGGTAATTCGCTTATGCCATACAGCATAGACATCAGTTCTGCGAGTAAACCTCTGGACGCCAGAAAACGACTTTGACGATGAGGGGGTAGATTTCGGGCTTCTTGATGACACCGGGAGGGGAGACGAACAGATATCAGATGTCCTTCCGTTAAAATCCCTCGGGCAAAGTGAGTCGCCATTTTTCGCTCCATGCTTAATGGTCCATTATGAATACAAGAGTAATCATTTGCTGGAACTATGGACAGACTAAAGAGGCGAAAAGTTCGATTTGGATAAGTTTATTACATGTTTTTTACATTCCATCGTGAAATATGGTCGCGTTTTATACGATTTTATTATGCTATCGAGGCGTAAATATTTTTTATGGTTTCCCGTAACCAGACGATCTTTGGGTTATGGCTATTCCGTTTGTGCCACAGCAGAGTAAACGGTACTTCCAGCTTTTTTTGCTGGCTTTCGTCAAACGGGAGAGGAAGAGCAACCAACGGCAGTTGGTGGAGCTGATTGTAGTACTGACAGTAGCGCGGCGCGGTTGCCAGTAGCATATTGTCGGGCTGCGCCGCCATAAATAGCGCCTGCTCAAATTCTGGCAGACTCATGGCAATCGTACGTTCTCGGCCTAGCTCCTGTAACACATTGTCCAGCGCCCAGGTATCGCTCTGTTCCCAGCAAATACTGATATGCGGATAACGTAAAAAGGTATCCAGATCCCACGCTTCACGTAGTGCCGGATGATCTTTGCGTAGCCAGACGCAGGGTACATCACTAAACAGCACTTCATAATCAATGGATAACGGCAGTGAACTTAGTAGCTCCCGCGAACGGGGATGGCTTTCACGACCGGAAAAGCCGATATCCACTTCGCCACGGGTAATCGCATCCAGCGAATCGTAATCCCAGTTGCGTAATTTAATAGTCGCCTGCGGGTAACGTTGGTAGATCCGTTTCGACAGCGCATTAAGCATGATCATCATCAGCGGTGATTCTGCCGCCAGTTCAAACTTAAGACCGCGCGGCGTTTCGTGGTGTGGTTTATCCAGCAGCAGATTACTCATTTGCATCCATTCCGCCAGATTTTGCTCCATGCTGACCATTAGCGGTGTGGGCGATAGCCCCAGCGGTGAGTTCACAAAGAGCGGGTCGTCAAACCACGCTCTTAACTTTGCCAGCGACTTACTCACCGCCGAAGGCGTTACGTTCATCCGCTTCGCCGCTTTGGTTACGCTGCGCTCCTGCATCAGTAGTTGCAGGCAGAGCAGCAAATTAAGGTCAAGAGTGGTGATGGATTTCTTCATGAGCGGTAACGGGGCGTCCAGGAGTGACGAACATAATCAGCAACAGGCTCACTATGCTACAGGCAATCAGAATCCCGATCAGCATATTCCATGTACCGACACCGACCACCGCCGCCAGCCAAATCCACAGTGATGAACCGCAAACCTGCGCGATGCCTAAGGTCGAGCTGGCCACGCCTGCGCGCAACGAAAACGGGCCTAATGCCTGACTCATTGCCACGCCGAAGCCCACCGAAAAACCGGCGCAAATCAGCGTGATGCCAAACAGAGAAACCGCATGGGAAGGCGAAAATGCAAGGGTGATACCGGCTGCCAGGAATAATACTTGTGACGTGATCATCAGCGTTCGCGGCTTAAAAATTCCCAATGCAAACGGCGTGGAGAACGATACGGTCATGCTGACGCCTGCGGTCAGCGCCATAATGGTGGCGTATTCCCCGCGCTCAAAACCCATGATTTCCATCATCAATACAGGCGACGTATTCACGAAGGTGAGGATCACCGAAACGCTGAGGGTGGTGATAACAACACGGCTGAGGAAAAACCGATTAAGCAGCGACTCGCTATTTTCTCGTGGTTTGTCAGAAGCTGCGGGGGCGGCAGGGCACGTTTCTTTTAAGATAAACAAAGACAATATCAGTACCGCGATGCCCATCATTGCCATCGCCCAGAACAGACTCTGCCACGGGAATTTAAGCATAATCAGATGTCCGAGCACTGGCGCTAACACCGGAATGATGCAGGTAATGCCGTTGAGTAACGACAGCACTTTTGCCCGGCGTCGATCGTCCAGTGTGTCACGTAAAATGGCGAACGCCACCACGTAACAACAACCCGCGCCCAGCCCCTGCAGAAATCGCCCGGCAAGAAATAACGTGCTGGTTTCAGCCAGTGAACAGAACACCGAGGCGATAATAAATAGCGCCGCGCCGGGTATGGCGACCGGTTTTCTCCCTGAACGATCGGCCACTTTACCGGCAAATAACATCGCTGCCGCCATCCCCGCCAGATAAACGGAGAACGCAATATGCAACTGCGCTTCGCTGGCATTGAGGTCGGCGGCGATGCGCGGTAAACCAACGAGGTACATATCAATCCCTGCGGGATAAAGTAAAACCAGGGCAAAACTACAAATTAAGAAACGGGACATGAGCTAAAGCGTCCTGACGGAAAGGTGACGCAAAGCATACGTGGTGAAGGAAAATCAGGCGAGTTGCCATTTGGACATGAGTGATTTCCTGGCAGGCAAGAAGCCAGCGAATGTTCGCTGACTTCTTGAAGAGCTTAGCCAAATTTAGGTAACACGTTAAAGACGTTACCGAACCAGCACAAAATCACGGCTATGCCAAAGAGGATAACAATCGCTGGAATGAGATTGCCGCCCCAAACCGTGAACATCTGGTTGGGAAACTTCTTGCGGGCTTTGATTGCCAGTACCGCAGGGATAATGACCGCCCAGATGGTGGCGCACAGCCCGGCACCGCCGATCCCGTAAATAAAGCCGTTCGGGAAGACCAGATACAACAACGCTGGTGGCAGGAAGGTTAACAGCACGGTTTTGAAACGACCGGCGTGGGAGTTATCAATCTTAAACAGATCCGCCAGATAATCGAACAATCCCAGCGTGACGCCAAAGAACGAACTGGCGACAGCCAAGTTAGAGAACACCAGCAGGCAAAACTCGATAATGCCATGTTGTTTGGTGCCGAGGAACGATTTCACCAGTGAATCGACGTTGCCGCCGGAGGAGATAATCGCTTTAAAACTTTCACGCGGAATATTCCCCATCGTGCAATACAGCCAGAAGAGATAAATCACCAGTGCCAGCAGCGAACCGAAAACCACGCTTTTGATTAGCTTATCTTTGCGTTTGCCATAGCAAATAATCAGGCTGGGAATATTGCCGTGGAAACCAAATGACGCAAGGCACACTGGCAGAGCCATAAAAATGTACGGGAAGTAAGACGTCCCCGCAGTCGTGCTGGTGGCATCACGTAGAACGGAATAATCGACCTGGAAGAAGAAAGAGCCAAACACAATGACAAAGGAGATAATCTTCAGACCGAGGAACAATGAGGTAATACGGCTGGCGGCTAACGAACTTATCCATAATATGCTGGCGACGAAAATGGCCGTGCAGATCCCGACAATGCGAGGATTGGCATGGTAGCCCAAATTCATTGATATCGTTTCGCTAATGATCGCGCCGTTAGCAGAGATATAGGCGTAAGTGAGAATATAGAGAACGAAGGCAACGGTAATGCCGCTGATAATGTTCCAGGTGTTACCGATTAAATCTTTAGTGATGGTATTAAAACTGGAGCCGACGGGATAATTTAAATTTGCTTCTAATAATAGTAACCCAGAATGTAGCATTGAAAACCAGGCAATGATAAGGATAAAGGCACCCCAGAAAAACCAGGCGCCGGCAAGATCAACAGGTAAAGCAAACATACCTCCACCGATTACTGTACCTGCTATAACCATAACACCCCAAAATGCAGAGTGTTTTTTTTCTGCTTGTTCAGTCATGATGCCACCTTTAGAGGAAGGCTATTTTTGTTATTGAGGATGTAGGGAATGGAGTGGCTAACATCCTTATAGCCACTCTGAGTGTATTAATTAAACTTCTTTCAGTTTTGCGGTGAAGTGACGCAATACTTTCGGTTCGTAGGTAAAGGTCAATCCTTTAATATTGGCTGCATTTTCTTTCACATGTTTGAAGGCTTCAATAATAAAGTCCATATGTGTTTGAGTATAGGTTGCGCGTGGAATGGTTAAACGCAGCAATTCTGCCGGGCACGGCAGTTGTTTACCGGTTTTCGGATCGCGGCCTAACAGGAAAGACCCAATTTCTACCGCACGGATACCGGCGACTTTATACAGCTCGCACGCCAGCGCCTGTGCCGGGAACTGATCTGCCGGAATATGCGGCAACAGTTTACCGGCATCAACGAATGCCGCGTGACCGCCCGCTTGCTGGCAGACAACGCCAATCTCTTCCAGACCATCGACCAGATACTGCACCTGCGCAATACGATAAGCCAGCCAGTCATGATTCATGCCGTCATACAGACCTACCGCCAGACGCTCCATCGCGCCGCCTTCCAGCCCACCATAAGTCGGGAAGCCTTCCTGCACCACGCAAAGGGTTCTGCACTCGGTATAGACATCGAAGAAGCTGTCGTCTTTCACGCACAGCAGGCCGCCCATCGGCACCATCGCATCTTTCTTGGCGGACATTGCCAGCATATCGGCATATTTGTAGGTTTCGCGGGTAATCTGCTCGATAGTCCAGTCTTTGTATTCAGCTTCACGTTGCTTGATGAAATAGGCGTTTTCAGCAAAGCGCGCGGAGTCCATCACTACAGGAATGTCATATTTCTTCGCAATGCTGTACATCGCTTTCATATTTGCCAGAGATACCGGCTGACCGCCTGCGGAGTTACTGGTGATGGTAGCAACGATATACGGCACGTTATTCGGGCCAACTTCTTCAATACCGCGTTCTAAACCTTCGAGGTCAAAGTTACCTTTAAAGTCGTAACGCACGCCAGTATCGAAGGCTTCTTTGATATAGACGTTACGCACGGTACAGCCGTTAATCTGGCTATGGCCCTGAGTGGTGTCGAAGAAATAGTTAGAGAACGCCACCATTTTGCTGCGATCCAGACCTTTTTCCTGCTCGCGTTTTTTAATCAGTACCGGAATGTAGATTTGCTCTGCACCACGACCCTGGTGAGTTGGAATAGTGTATTGATAACCAAAGATATTCTTCACTGACTCGGCTAATGCGTAGTAGCTGCGGCTGCCGCTGTAGGCTTCGTCGCCGCGCATCATCGCTGCCTGCATACTTTGAGTTACCGCTCCGGTGCCACTGTCGGTCAGTAAGTCGATAAACACATCTTCGCTATCCAGCAGAAATGGGTTCATACCGGATTTAATAATCGCTTCTTCACGGTAAGCACGAGTGGTACGTTTTACTGGTTCAATAACACGAATGCGGAACGGTTCAGGGAGGTGTTTAAAGTTTTCCATTGCATAATCCTTCATTTATTTTAATTGCAGTGATCCCTGTGAATATTACATTTGCAATATCTATTAATTTTCCACATATATACAAGAACCGTTACTGCTTTAAGAAAGCAATTAAATCAGTAATAGCGTATATAAAAAAAGAAAATAAAGACGTAGCAAACTCATAGATCACATTGAATCTAATTCGGTTTGACTCTGATGATGGCTACAGAAGGGCAAATTAAGGGCGGTGATCGACAATTCTGTTGTCAATATTAAACCACTTTGAGGTCACACATATATGTAAGGTATTCATAATGTACTTATCCTCGAAAGACACAACGTTACAGTATAATACTCAAGATTTTTGTCTATTCTGAAATTGTTTAAATGTGAATCGAATCACAAACGGTTGCGAAACAATATTAAATGCTTTTTTAAGAAAATAAGTTACGTAAGAAGGCTAAGGTTTATAAAAAGGGTTGAGTAATAATAAGAGTGCTAACAAGAAAGCAAAGCCGCATCAGGCAATCTGGATGCGGCTTTGTAGGTATGGGTTACTTACCGATACAGAAGCTGGAGAAAATTCGCCCCAGCAGATCGTCAGAAGTAAATTCCCCGGTGATTTCGCTTAAGTTTTGCTGTGCCAGGCGTAGTTCTTCCGCAAGTAATTCACCCGCCCATGCACCTAACAGTTGCGCTTTGCCCTGTTGCAGATGCTCCGCCGCTTGTTCCAGCGACTGCAGGTGACGACGGCGCGCCAGGAAACCGCCTTCCATATTAGTGTCGAAACCCATGCTCTGTTTGAGATGGTTACGCAACACATCCACGCCTTCGCCAGTCCTTGCAGAGAGACGAATCAACGCGTGACCGTTCACTTCGCTCATTCCCAGCGTTTCGCCGGTGATATCAGCTTTATTGCGTACCACGGTGATCGGTAGTTTCGCAGGCAGACGGGCGATAAATTCCGGCCAGATTTCTGCCGGATCAACGGCGTCTGTCGTCGTGCCATCAACCATAAACAGCACGCGGTCGGCCTGTTCAATTTCCTGCCACGCTCGCTCGATACCAATACGTTCAACTTCATCGCTGGCTTCACGTAGCCCGGCGGTATCGATGATATGCAGTGGCATTCCGTCAATGTGGATATGCTCACGCAGCACGTCACGCGTGGTTCCGGCGATATCAGTCACTATCGCCGCTTCACGCCCTGCCAGCGCGTTTAACAGGCTCGATTTACCGGCGTTAGGACGCCCGGCAATCACCACCTTCATCCCTTCGCGCAGCAGACTGCCCTGACGTGCTTCTGCACGTACTGCATCGAGATCGGCAATCACGTCATTGAGCTGGGCTTCAATTTTACCGTCGGAGAGGAAATCGATCTCTTCATCGGGGAAATCAATCGCCGCTTCGACGTAAATGCGCAAGTGGGTGAGGGCTTCAACCAGATGATTGACCCGTGCGGAGAACGCGCCTTGCAGTGAGTTAAGCGCCGAACGAGCCGCCTGTTCTGAGCTGGCGTCGATAAGATCCGCAATCGCTTCGGCCTGGGCTAAATCGAGTTTATCGTTAAGAAACGCGCGTTCTGAAAACTCACCAGGGCGAGCAATCCGCAGTCCAGGAATGGTCAGAATACGTTTTAACAGCAGGTCGAGGATGACCGGACCGCCATGACCTTGCAGTTCCAGCACATCTTCACCGGTGAACGAGTTCGGGCCAGGGAACCATAGCGCGATGCCCTGATCCAGCACGCTGCCGTCGGCGTCTTTGAACGGAAGATAATCGGCGTAGCGCGGCTTAGGCAATTTACCCAGCACGGTTTCGGCAACTTCACGGGCTTTGAGGCCGGAGATGCGCAGGATGCCCACACCACCGCGTCCCGGTGGGGTTGCCTGGGCGACGATAGTGTCGTTATGGCTCATGGTTTATCTCATCAATACAAATAAAAAAGGCGGTCAACTGACCGCCCTTATTTTAGCGAAAACTCACCGAATCAGGATTTTTTCTTCTCGCGGCTATGCAGACCACGTTTTTCCAGACCACGGTAAATCAGCTGCTGCTGAATAATGGTTACCAGGTTGCTGACGATATAGTACAGCACCAGACCTGACGGGAACCACAGGAAGAACACGGTGAAGATGACCGGCATGAAGGTCATGATCTTCTGCTGCATCGGGTCGGTCACGGTGGTCGGCGACATCTTCTGAATGAAGAACATCGTTACGCCCATCAGGATCGGCAGGATGTAGTACGGGTCCTGTGCAGACAGGTCGTGGATCCACAGTGCAAACGGCGCCTGGCGCAGCTCAACGGAACCCATCAGCATGTAGTACAACGCCAGGAAGATTGGCATCTGGATCAGCAGCGGGAAGCAGCCGCCCAGCGGGTTAACCTTCTCAGCTTTATACAGCGCCATCATTTCCTGGCTGATACGCTGTTTGTCATCGCCCAGACGCTCACGCATTGCCTGAATCTTCGGCTGCAGCATACGCATCTTCGCCATGGAGGTGTACTGCGCTTTGGTCAGCGGGTACATGATGCCACGAACGATAAAGGTGATGATGATAATGGAGAAGCCCCAGTTACCCACAAAGCTATGTATCCATTTCAGCAGTTTGAACAGCGGCTGAGAGATGAACCACAACCAACCGTAATCAACGGTCAGATCCAGGTGCGGAGCAACGGCCGCCATTTTGTCCTGGATTTCCGGGCCAACCCACAGGGTGCTGTTCATCGCGCCAGTTTGACCTGGCTGAACCAGTACCGGCTGAGACTTATAGCCGATAGCGGCAATGCCGTTACCCAGATTAGCGGTATAGAAGTTGTTGGTGCCGTCGTTATGCGGGATCCATGCAGTTGCGAAATACTGTTGCAGCATCGCAACCCAACCACCTTTCGAAGAGATGTTCAGGTTTTCGTTGTCAGCAATAGTATCGAACTTGTATTTCTCGTACTTCTCGTCAGGCGTGGAGTACGCCGCGCCACGGAAGGTATGCAGCGCAAAGTTGCTGCTTCCGGTATCGAGATGCGGTGGCAGAGTGATGGATTGCTTCAACTGACCAAAAGTGGAGATCTCCAGCGGTTTTTCGCCAGCGTTCTGCACGTTGTAGTTGACGTTGACAGCGTAATCACCACGTTTCAGGACAAACGTTTTGGTAAACGTGTTGCCTGCCGCGTCGGTATACGTCATCGGCACCTGCAGTTCGTTTTGGCCTTCCGCCAGCACATAAGCGTCTTTTTCGACGTTATACAGCGGACGCGGGCCATTAGCCGGGTTATCCGGGCCATCACGACCGGTCAGACCGCTCTGTGCCTGATAAATAAACTGCGGTGAGGTTTCCAGCAGCTGGAACGGCTGGGTAGAGTTCAGTTCTTTCGGGTAAGCCGGCAGCAGGGCCTGCTCAACATCACCACCACGGGTGTTGATGGTCAGATCAAGCACGTCGGTTTTAACCGAAATCAGTTTCCCCTGGCCACTGGCCGGTACGCCCTGGTCGGCGGCGCTACCCGCTGCGGTGGTCGTTGTCTGCGTGGTCTGTTGAGCCTGAGGTTGCGGGTTTTTATCCTGCTCCCAGGCTTGCCAGATCATGAAAGACACGAACAGCAAAGCGATGACTAAAAGATTGCGTTGCGAATCCATCGTTAGTGTTCTCTGGTATCAAATGGTCCGGGCGGGACGGGATCGTCACCACCAGGGTGTAAAGGGTGGCATTTTAATACGCGTTTCACCGTCAACCAACTGCCTTTTATCACTCCAAACCTGCGCAATGCCTCAATTCCGTAGCTTGAACAGGTTGGAGTGAAACGACAATGCGGCCCGAGTAGCGGACTAATCAGGCGTTGGTAGACCCGAATGAGGGCTATCAGGACCCGCGAGCCAGGCGACAGTGGCGGCGCCATAATTTTTCCAACGCTTCCGAGAGAGCACGGTTATCGAGGTCGGCAACCCCTTTTTTCGCCACCACCACGAAATCCATAGCCGGGAGTTCATGTTGGCGTAGACGGAAGCTTTCACGCGTCAGACGTTTAATCCGATTGCGTTCATGCGCTCGTCGAACGTTTTTCTTGGCGACTGTAAGACCGATACGGGGATGCCCCAGCGAATTCAGGCGGCCGAGGATGGTGATTTGCGGCGTGCCAGCCCGTTGTGGCTGCTGGAAGACGAATGTGAATTGACTGGGAGTTAACAAGCGTAACTCCCTGGGAAATGCGAGCTTAACCACTCAGGGGTTAGCTTTATTACTTAGAAACGGTCAGACGAGCACGGCCTTTAGCACGACGACGTGCCAGTACCTGACGACCATTTTTAGTAGCCATACGAGCACGGAAGCCGTGAGAACGGTTGCGCTTCAGTACAGACGGTTGAAAAGTGCGTTTCATGGCGATTTCTACCTAAACTTGAATAAATTCAATGGCTTTATTGGATATCCGTCCGAAAATCGAACGATGGACACCGAAGCCATGGGTGATTAAAGAGGCCGGATTGTAATAATTGTACACTCCGGAGTCAATTCTCTTTCCTTATTTACCGCGCTTTTCCGCACCTTTTCACAGGGAAAAAGTGCAACTGTATACCGGTGAAAACCAGCATTGCGCGCCGGGTGGAGGATTATACGGGCTACCAGGTAAAGCGCAAGGATCGATCAGGATCTTTATTAGATCGATTAAGACTAATTTTGTTTATGGTCATTAAATTTTCCAATATGCGGCCTAAATCGTGCCCGCCTTGTGCCTGGATCGTTTACACTTAACGGGTTCTGGAAAGCCCTGTGGATAAATCGGGAAAATCTGTGAGAAACAGAAGATCTCTTGCGCAGTTTAGGCTATGATCCTCGGTCCCGATCGTTTTGCAGGATCTTGATCGGGCATATAACCGCAGACAGCGGTTCGTGCGTCACCCTCATGCAGGGTCTTTTCGACGTGCGTCAACAATCATGAATGTTTCAGCCTTAGTCATAATCGACTTTTGTTCGAGTGGAGTCCGCCGTGTCACTTTCGCTTTGGCAGCAGTGTCTTGCCCGATTGCAGGATGAGTTACCAGCCACAGAATTTAGTATGTGGATACGCCCATTGCAGGCGGAACTGAGCGATAACACGCTGGCCTTGTACGCGCCAAACCGTTTTGTCCTCGACTGGGTACGGGACAAGTACCTCAATAATATCAATGGACTGCTAACCAGTTTCTGCGGAGCGGATGCCCCACAGCTGCGTTTTGAAGTGGGCACAAAGCCCGTGACACAAACGCTGAAAGTCCCTGCCAGTAACACCGTTGCACCAGCTCAGGCCGCTCAGGTGCAACCGCAACGTGCTGCACCTGCGGCGCGCTCGGGTTGGGATAACGTTCCGGCTCCGGCAGAACCGACCTATCGTTCCAACGTTAACGTTAAACATACATTTGATAACTTCGTCGAAGGTAAATCTAACCAACTGGCGCGCGCGGCGGCTCGCCAGGTGGCAGACAATCCTGGCGGTGCCTATAACCCGCTGTTCCTTTATGGCGGCACGGGGCTGGGTAAAACTCACCTGCTCCATGCGGTGGGTAATGGCATTATGGCGCGCAAGCCCAATGCCAAAGTGGTTTATATGCACTCCGAACGTTTTGTGCAGGACATGGTAAAAGCTCTGCAAAACAACGCGATTGAAGAGTTTAAACGCTACTACCGTTCCGTAGATGCGCTGCTGATCGACGATATTCAGTTTTTTGCTAATAAAGAACGATCCCAGGAAGAGTTTTTCCACACCTTCAACGCCCTGCTTGAAGGTAATCAGCAGATCATTCTCACCTCGGATCGCTATCCGAAAGAGATCAACGGCGTTGAGGATCGTTTGAAATCCCGCTTTGGCTGGGGACTGACTGTGGCGATCGAACCGCCAGAGCTGGAAACTCGCGTGGCGATCCTGATGAAAAAGGCTGACGAAAACGACATTCGTTTGCCGGGCGAAGTGGCGTTCTTTATCGCCAAGCGTCTACGATCTAACGTACGTGAGCTGGAAGGGGCGCTGAACCGCGTCATTGCTAACGCTAACTTTACCGGACGGGCGATCACCATCGACTTCGTGCGTGAGGCGCTGCGCGACTTGCTGGCATTGCAGGAAAAACTGGTCACCATCGACAATATTCAGAAGACGGTGGCAGAGTACTACAAGATCAAAGTCGCAGATCTCCTTTCCAAGCGTCGATCTCGCTCGGTGGCGCGTCCGCGCCAGATGGCGATGGCGCTGGCGAAAGAGCTGACTAACCACAGTCTGCCAGAGATCGGCGATGCGTTTGGCGGTCGTGACCACACGACGGTGCTTCATGCCTGCCGTAAGATCGAGCAGTTGCGTGAAGAGAGCCATGATATCAAAGAAGATTTTTCAAATTTAATCAGAACATTGTCATCTTAATCCTATGAAATTTACCGTAGAACGTGAGCATTTATTAAAACCGCTACAACAGGTGAGCGGTCCGTTAGGTGGTCGTCCTACGCTGCCGATTCTCGGTAATCTGCTGTTACAGGTTGCTGACGGTACGTTGTCGCTGACCGGTACTGATCTCGAGATGGAAATGGTGGCACGTGTTGCGCTGATTCAGCCGCACGAACCAGGGGCGACGACCGTTCCGGCGCGCAAATTCTTTGATATCTGCCGTGGTCTGCCTGAAGGCGCGGAAATCGCCGTGCAACTGGAAGGTGAGCGGATGCTGGTACGCTCCGGGCGTAGCCGCTTTTCACTCTCTACCCTGCCAGCGGCGGATTTCCCGAACCTTGATGACTGGCAGAGCGAAGTTGAATTTACCCTGCCGCAGGCGACGATGAAGCGTCTGATTGAAGCGACCCAGTTTTCCATGGCCCATCAGGACGTTCGCTATTATTTAAACGGTATGCTGTTCGAAACCGAAGGCGAAGAGCTGCGCACCGTGGCGACCGACGGTCACCGTCTGGCGGTCTGCTCAATGCCGATTGGTCAGTCTTTGCCGAGTCATTCGGTGATTGTGCCGCGTAAAGGTGTGATTGAACTGATGCGTATGCTCGACGGCGGCGACAATCCGCTGCGCGTGCAAATTGGCAGCAACAACATTCGCGCTCACGTTGGCGACTTTATTTTCACCTCCAAACTGGTGGATGGTCGCTTCCCGGATTACCGTCGCGTTCTGCCGAAGAACCCGGACAAACATCTGGAAGCAGGCTGCGATCTCCTCAAGCAGGCTTTTGCTCGTGCGGCGATTCTCTCTAACGAGAAATTCCGTGGCGTGCGTCTGTATGTCAGTGAAAATCAGCTGAAAATCACCGCTAATAACCCAGAACAGGAAGAAGCGGAAGAGATCCTCGACGTCACCTACAGCGGCGCAGAGATGGAAATCGGCTTTAATGTCAGCTATGTGCTGGATGTTCTGAACGCGCTGAAATGCGAAAACGTGCGCATGATGCTGACTGATTCGGTTTCCAGTGTGCAGATTGAAGATGCCGCCAGCCAGAGCGCGGCTTATGTTGTCATGCCAATGAGACTGTAATGTCCCTCACCCGCTTGTTGATCCGCGATTTCCGCAATATCGAAAACGCGGATCTCGCTTTATCTCCCGGCTTTAACTTTCTGGTGGGTGCCAACGGCAGTGGCAAAACCAGCGTGCTGGAAGCCATCTATACGCTCGGTCACGGTCGGGCGTTTCGTAGTTTGCAGATTGGTCGCGTCATTCGCCATGAGCAGGAGGCGTTTATTCTCCACGGGCGATTACAGGGTGAAGAGCGTGAGACGGCAATTGGCTTAACCAAAGATAAACAGGGCGACAGCAAAGTCCGTATCGATGGTACTGACGGGCATAAAGTTGCGGAGCTGGCGCACCTGATGCCGATGCAACTGATAACGCCAGAAGGGTTTACTTTACTCAACGGCGGCCCCAAATACAGAAGAGCATTCCTCGACTGGGGATGCTTTCACAACGAACCCGGATTTTTCACCGCCTGGAGCAATCTCAAGCGTTTGCTCAAGCAGCGCAATGCGGCGCTGCGCCAGGTGACACGTTACGAACAGCTACGCCCGTGGGATAAAGAACTGATCCCGCTGGCGGAGCAAATCAGCACCTGGCGCGCGGAGTATAGCGCCGGTATCGCTGCCGATATGGCTGATACCTGTAAGCAATTTCTTCCTGAGTTTTCTCTGACTTTCTCTTTCCAGCGCGGCTGGGAGAAAGAGACAGAGTACGCTGAGGTGCTGGAACGTAATTTTGAACGCGATCGCCAGCTAACCTACACCGCGCACGGCCCGCACAAAGCGGACTTACGCATTCGCGCCGACGGTGCGCCGGTGGAAGATACCTTATCGCGTGGGCAGCTAAAGCTGCTGATGTGCGCCTTACGTCTGGCGCAAGGAGAGTTCCTCACCCGTGAAAGCGGGCGGCGGTGTCTCTACCTGATAGATGATTTTGCCTCTGAGCTTGATGATGAGCGTCGCGGACTGCTTGCCAGCCGCTTAAAAGCGACGCAATCACAGGTCTTTGTCAGTGCGATCAGTGCTGAACACGTTATAGACATGTCGGACGAAAATTCGAAGATGTTTACCGTGGAAAAGGGTAAAATAACGGATTAACCCAAGTATAAATGAGCGAGAAACGTTGATGTCGAATTCTTATGACTCCTCCAGTATCAAAGTCCTGAAAGGGCTGGATGCGGTGCGTAAGCGCCCTGGTATGTATATCGGCGACACGGATGACGGCACCGGTCTGCACCACATGGTATTCGAGGTGGTAGATAACGCTATCGACGAAGCGCTCGCGGGTCACTGTAAAGAAATTATCGTCACCATTCACGCCGATAACTCTGTCTCCGTACAGGATGACGGGCGCGGTATTCCGACCGGTATTCACCCGGAAGAGGGCGTATCGGCGGCGGAAGTGATCATGACCGTCCTGCACGCAGGCGGTAAATTTGACGATAACTCCTATAAAGTGTCCGGCGGTCTGCACGGCGTTGGTGTTTCGGTAGTAAACGCCCTGTCGCAAAAACTGGAGCTGGTTATCCAGCGTGAAGGTAAAATTCACCGTCAGATCTACGAGCACGGTGTACCGCAGGCACCGCTGGCGGTTACCGGCGATACCGATAAAACCGGCACTATGGTACGTTTCTGGCCAAGCCTCGAAACCTTCACCAATGTGACCGAGTTCGAATATGAAATCCTGGCGAAACGTCTGCGTGAGTTGTCGTTCCTCAACTCCGGCGTTTCCATTCGCCTGAAAGACAAGCGTGATGGTAAAGAAGACCACTTCCACTATGAAGGTGGTATCAAGGCGTTTGTCGAGTATCTGAACAAGAACAAAACGCCAATCCACCCGAATATCTTCTACTTCTCCACCGAAAAAGACGGTATCGGCGTCGAAGTGGCATTGCAGTGGAACGATGGCTTCCAGGAAAACATCTACTGCTTTACTAACAACATTCCGCAGCGTGACGGTGGTACTCACCTGGCAGGTTTCCGTGCGGCGATGACCCGTACCCTGAACGCCTACATGGACAAAGAAGGCTACAGCAAAAAAGCCAAAGTCAGCGCCACCGGCGACGATGCGCGTGAAGGGCTGATTGCGGTTGTGTCTGTGAAAGTACCAGACCCGAAATTCTCCTCCCAGACCAAAGACAAACTGGTTTCTTCTGAGGTGAAATCGGCGGTAGAACAGCAGATGAACGAACTGCTGGCAGAATACCTGCTGGAAAACCCAACTGACGCGAAAATCGTGGTCGGCAAAATCATTGATGCTGCCCGTGCGCGTGAAGCTGCGCGTCGCGCCCGTGAAATGACTCGTCGTAAAGGCGCGCTGGACTTAGCTGGCCTGCCGGGCAAACTGGCGGACTGCCAGGAGCGCGACCCGGCGCTTTCTGAACTGTACCTTGTGGAAGGGGACTCTGCGGGCGGCTCTGCGAAGCAGGGGCGTAACCGCAAGAACCAGGCGATTCTGCCGCTGAAGGGTAAAATCCTCAACGTTGAGAAAGCCCGTTTCGATAAGATGCTTGCTTCCCAGGAAGTGGCGACGCTTATCACCGCGCTTGGTTGTGGTATCGGTCGTGACGAATACAATCCTGACAAACTGCGTTATCACAGCATCATCATCATGACCGATGCGGACGTCGACGGCTCGCACATTCGTACATTGCTGTTGACCTTCTTCTATCGTCAGATGCCGGAAATCATCGAACGCGGTCATGTCTACATTGCTCAACCGCCGCTGTACAAAGTGAAGAAAGGCAAGCAAGAGCAGTACATTAAAGACGATGAAGCGATGGATCAGTACCAAATTTCTATCGCTCTGGATGGTGCATCTTTGCATACCAACGCCAGTGCACCAGCTTTAGCTGGCGAAGCGTTAGAAAAACTGGTGTCGGAGTACAATGCGGCGCAGAAAATGATCGTTCGCATGGAACGTCGCTATCCGAAAGCAATGCTGAAAGAGCTTATCTATCAGCCGACGCTGACGGAAGCGGATCTCTCTGACGAGCAGATTGTGACCCGCTGGGTGAACGCGCTGGTCAGCGAACTGAACGACAAAGAACAGCACGGCAGCCAGTGGAAGTTTGATGTCCACACCAATGCCGAGAAAAACCTGTTCGAGCCGATTGTTCGCGTGCGTACCCACGGCGTGGATACTGACTATCCGCTGGATCACGAGTTTATCACCGGCGGCGAATATCGTCGTATCTGCACGCTGGGCGAGAAACTGCGTGGCTTGCTGGAAGAAGATGCGTTTATTGAACGTGGTGAACGTCGTCAGCCGGTAGCCAGCTTCGAGCAGGCGCTGGACTGGCTGGTGAAAGAGTCCCGTCGCGGCCTCTCCATCCAGCGTTATAAAGGTCTGGGCGAGATGAACCCGGAACAGCTGTGGGAAACCACTATGGATCCGGAAAGCCGTCGTATGCTGCGCGTTACCGTTAAGGATGCGATTGCCGCCGACCAGCTGTTCACCACGCTGATGGGCGACGCCGTAGAACCGCGCCGTGCGTTTATCGAAGAAAACGCCCTGAAGGCGGCGAATATCGATATTTAATGGCATTAACAATGCGCGCGTGCCTGATGCGCTACGGTTATCAGGCCTACAGGATTTCTGCAATATATTGAATTTGCAATTTTTTGTAGGTCGGATAAGGCATTTACGCCACATCCGGTAAGAAGCTATAAGTAATAAAAAGGGTGGAGATAATCTCCGCTCTTTTTATTTCTGCAATCCGCAATTATCATCCCGCAGAACTATACTTTTTGAGTCAACACGTAACGCTTTACAGGTGAATATCATGGGGCTTTTTGATGAAGTTGTCGGTGCCTTTCTGAAAGGCGATGCGGGAAAATATCAGGCGATTTTAAGTTGGGTTGAGGAACAGGGAGGCATCCAGGTGCTGCTGGAAAAACTGCAAAGTGGCGGTTTAGGTGCCATTCTCTCAACCTGGTTGAGTAATCAACAAGGCAATCAGCCGGTGAGCGGCGAGCAACTGGAGTCGGCGCTCGGCACAAACGCGGTGTCCGATCTCGGGCAAAAACTCGGCGTAGATACCAGTGTTGCTTCCAACATGCTGGCGGAACAATTGCCGAAGATTATTGATGCCCTCTCGCCGCAGGGTGAAGTGTCACCACAAGCCAATAACGATCTGCTTTCCGCAGGTATGGAGTTACTGAAAGGGAAACTCTTCCGCTAAGCAAAAGGGGAGCACGCAACGCGCGTTGCATCCCCCTTTTCCCTCGGGTGTTGTACTGATTTTTGAGCGGAATCGCGTTAGCATGGGTCAGGAACCAATCTACCTGGGGAACTCATGGCTATCAAACTCATTGCTATCGATATGGATGGCACCCTTCTGCTGCCCGATCACACCATTTCTCCCGCTGTTAAAAACGCGATTGCCGCCGCTCGCGCCCGTGGCGTGAATGTTGTGCTGACAACAGGGCGTCCTTATGCTGGCGTTCACAACTACCTGAAAGAACTGCATATGGAACAGCCGGGCGACTACTGCATTACTTACAATGGCGCGCTGGTGCAGAAGGCCGCTGATGGTAGCACCGTAGCGCAAACCGCTCTCAGCTATGACGACTACCGTTTCCTGGAAAAACTCTCTCGTGAAGTCGGTTCTCACTTCCACGCGCTGGATCGCACCACGCTGTACACCGCCAACCGCGATATCAGTTACTACACGGTGCATGAGTCGTTTGTGGCCACCATTCCGCTGGTATTCTGCGAAGCGGAGAAAATGAACCCTGATACCCAGTTCCTGAAAGTGATGATGATTGATGAACCCGCCATCCTCGACCAGGCCATCGCGCGCATTCCGCAGGAAGTAAAAGAGAAATACACCGTGCTGAAAAGTGCACCGTACTTCCTCGAAATCCTCGATAAACGCGTCAATAAAGGCACCGGCGTGAAATCGCTGGCTGATGTGTTGGGCATTAAGCCGGAAGAAATTATGGCGATTGGCGATCAGGAAAACGACATCGCGATGATTGAATATGCAGGCATCGGTGTGGCGATGGATAACGCTATTCCTTCGGTGAAAGAAGCGGCGAACTTTGTCACCAAATCCAACCTGGAAGATGGCGTGGCGTTTGCAATAGAAAAGTATGTGCTGAATTAATCAATGGGCGGGCAAACAGCATAAATGTGTTTGCCCGCAGCGATTAACAATTTCTGGTCGTGCATAAAATCAGGAACTGGAGTGGTGAAGTCACAATATCCAGCGTAATGGTGACTGGCAGCAGCACATTAGCGAGTCCGCGCGGGACGCCATTTGTTGTTTTGTACTCATAAAATCCCACCGTAAAGGGCTGATGGAAAACCATCACGTTTGAGTAATCCGCTTTTTTATTTTTCTGGTGGATAGAGCCTTTCAGGCCGTCCAGCATCCATGTACAACGCTGAGAATCACACACAAAGCCATATTGTGTCGCCAGTGCTTTATCTTCCTCGTTATCCCAGTCGTAATAGAGCGTTATTGCACCAGAAAAATTCGTATCACTACTGCTTAAAATAAATTTCGCATTATCGGAAACGGTGATTCTTTCGCCATAAATTGCCGGATCGTTCAGCATTTTAACCACTTCACCGCCGCCGGTGGTCAACAGGTAGTCCAGCGATTCGCCAACAAAAACATAGCCTTTCGTTCCGTTACTGTCTTCAGCCAGCGATAACCCCTTAATCGTGTCTGACCGCCATTGCTGGGCATGTGGACGGCTTGCGGTATTGGAAACCACCCCCCAGGTGATACATCCGGTCAACGCAAATGCCAAAAAACACAAACCGGCAGCCTTAAAAAATCACTTAAAATTCAAACTCATGATTAATCCTTTAAACAACAATGAAACAGCTGAAAGCATACCTTTCTTTTCACTTATTTAGGATAAAGCATCCTGCTTTCAGAATAGTGCCCGGCGCAATTCATCTGCGGAATATGCGCCACACCACTGCGCATAATCCACTTTCTTAAGGCAGGTGCAGTCAGGCATCGGCTTTTTAATATCTTGCCGTAGAGTTTTAAACGCAATTTGCGGGTGGCGCACCAGTAGGCGGTATTGATCTTCTCTGGCTGCTTCAGTAATACCGAACGAAGAATGTCTGCGCTATCGAGCGCATAGCTAATCCCCTCCAGCGAGCTGGCGCTGATGAATCCCGCCGCTTCACCAATAAGAAAGGCGTTGTCCTTACCGCAGACAAAATCCTGCCAGCGTGAGGGAAATAACACCGTGCATTTTTCGCTTTTCACCGCTTTGCCAAACTGGAACTGAAAGGCGTTCATTTTTTCTTTCAGCGCCGCGAAACGCGCCTGACCGTCTTTCATCGGATAGGCTCCGCCAAAGATAAAATAACCGTCTTTGCTAATACTCCATGAATAACAGTCCGTTATCGCATTATCAAAGATACAGGAGTAGAACGGCACCGGATGTTTCTCTGCGAACCACTGCTGGATAGCGACATATTTACGAATCTGATGATCCGGGTAGAGATGTCGCCGCACCATCGAGTTGGCACCATCGGCACCGATCAGATAGCGGGCGGTAATATGCTGCTCCCAGCCGTCTGCGCGAAAAATGACATGCCATTTATCATCCTCACGCCAGATTTTTCGACACAGGCTGTCGTGGTAAACCTCAACGCTGGCGGGGATCAGTGACTTCATCCACAAGTCGAAAGCATGGCGATTAATATTGATATAGCTTCGCTGGTAGTTACGCGTGAGCGATGCGGCGACGTCGACGGTTTTGACGCTGAAAATCTGCGGATTGGCGATCACATCGACAGGAAGCGTCAGTCCATCGCGAATAAAAGAACGCTGTGCGTCCGGTGCCAACAGACCGCCACAAGGCTTGCTGAAACCTTCAGTACCGCACTGGTGCTTTTTATCCAGCGCGATGACCTGCATTTTGCCTGCTAACTGCCGCGCCAGCGCCGAACCTGCCGGGCCGAGGCCAATAATCGCCACGTCGAAATGTTCCATCTTTTTACTCACATTCATCACGATGGCAAAAGACTATTGTCTGAAAGTGAAGTCCTTGTGAAGTATGATGGCGGGAACCGTTTTGTATCAGGATCACGCCATGAAACAACTCACCAACGCTTCACGAAATCACTTGCTCACCAATACCAATACCTGGACACCCGACAGCCAGTGGCTGGTGTTTGATGTGCGCCCTTCTGGCGCGTCGTTTACCGGCGAGACCATTGAGCGCGTGAATATCCATACCGGCGAGGTCGAGGTTATCTACCGGGCGTCACAGGGCGCACACGTCGGCGTGGTGACCGTTCATCCGAAGTCAGAGAAATATGTCTTCATCCACGGCCCTGAAAATCCTGATGAAACATGGTATTACGATTTCCATCACCGTCGAGGTGTGATTGCTGAAGGCGGCAAAGTGAGTAATCTCGATGCAATGGATATTACCGTTCCGTACACTCCAGGGGCGCTACGCGGCGGCAGCCATGTGCATGTTTTTAGCCCGAACGGTGAAATGGTGAGTTTTACCTATAACGACCATGTAATGCATGAACTCAATCCGGCGCTGGATTTGCGAAACGTCGGGGTTGCCGTATCGTTTGGCCCGGTCAACGTACAAAAGCAGCATCCGCGTGAATACAGCGGTAGCCACTGGTGCGTGCTGGTGAGTAAAACTACGCCCACGCCGCAGCCTGGCAGTGATGAAATCAATCGCGCTTATGAAGAAGGATGGGTAGGAAACCACGCACTGGCGTTTATTGGCGACACGCTTTCGCAAAAGGGCGAGAAAGTGCCGGAGCTGTTTATTGTTGAGCTGCCGCAAGATGAAACAGGCTGGAAAGCAACAAGTGATGCGCCGTTAAGCGGAACGGAAACAACCCTGCCTGCGCCACCGCGCGGCGTCGTGCAGCGACGTTTAACCTTTACACACCATCGGACTTATCCGGGGTTAGTCAACGTCCCGCGCCACTGGGTACGCTGTAACCCGCAGGGAACGCAAATCGCGTTTTTAATGCGCGATGATTACGGCATTGTGCAACTGTGGCTTATCTCGCCAAAGGGCGGTGAGCCGCGCCAGTTAACTCATAACAAAACGGATATTCAGTCTGCATTTAACTGGCATCCGTCAGGAGAATGGTTGGGCTTTGTGCTGGATAATCGGATTGCTTGTGCCCATGCGCAAAGTGGCGAGGTTGAGTATTTAACTGATAATCACGCCAACCCACCTTCGGCAGACGCCGTGGTCTTCTCGCCGGACGGTAAATGGCTGGCGTGGATGGAAGCAGGTCAGCTGTGGATCACCGAAACGGGTCGCTAGTCAGTTCGCTGGCATTCTGGCTGGTGGAATGACGGCATTGATGGCTTGCGCATCGGCTTCGCTTTTTTCCACGCGCGAGCGCACCGAACTGTCTTTGCGGAACGCATCCCACGGCAGCAAAAGTGTGTCCATGACTGCGGTAAATGGCATATCGAGAATCGCCAGCGATTTGGTTCCCCAGTTTGTCGTGTCATCGCCAATCATGGTGACACTAGCGCGGGTGCCGGGATACGTTCCCTCCTTACCTCCGGTATGGGACATTACGCTGGAGCATCCTCCGAGTAATGTCATTCCGCTGCATATCATGGACGCTAACAACACATTTCTTATCATAATAAATTCATCTGTTAATCGTGGGTGTTGGCATGATGTGTTATAGCGATCCCTTGCCGAAAATAACATCATCATCATGTCGCACTGTGGCGGCTATCGCACTTTAACGTTTCGTGCTGTCCTCCAGTCTATGCAATAGACCACAAACTGCAAAAAAAAGTCCGTTGGAAAGGCTTGAAAAGTGCATATCCAGACCCATTTTTATACCGTAGCTGATGAGAACGCGCCTGATGGGTGTTCTGGCTACCCGACCTGTCCATTGTGGAAGGTCTTATATTCTCGCTGATTTCAGGAGCTATTGATTATGCGTAACTTTGATTTATCCCCGCTTTACCGTTCTGCTATTGGATTTGACCGTTTGTTTAACCACTTAGAAAACAACCAGAGCCAGAGTAATGGTGGCTACCCTCCGTATAACGTTGAACTGGTAGACGAAAACCATTACCGCATTGCTATCGCAGTCGCGGGTTTTGCTGAGAGTGAACTGGAAATTACCGCCCAGGACAATCTGCTGGTGGTGAAAGGTGCTCATGCTGACGAACAAAAAGAGCGCACCTATCTGTACCAGGGCATCGCTGAACGCAACTTTGAACGCAAATTCCAGTTAGCCGAGAACATTCATGTTCGTGGTGCTAACCTGGTAAATGGTCTGCTGTATATCGATCTCGAACGAGTAATCCCGGAAGCGAAAAAACCGCGCCGTATCGAAATCAACTAATTCCCTAAGGCCGCCAGGCGCGGCCTGACATTTCCATGCTCGCCGTCAGGGAGCATATGCGAATCTTCGGATTTGCAGGTACTTACTCGCTTCTTAGAAGGAGAAATGACTATGCGTAACTTCGATTTATCCCCACTGATGCGTCAATGGATCGGTTTTGACAAACTGGCCAACGCATTGCAAAACGCCGGTGAAAGCCAGAGCTTCCCGCCGTACAACATTGAGAAAAGCGACGATAACCACTACCGCATTACTCTGGCGTTGGCTGGTTTCCGTCAGGAAGATTTAGAGATTCAACTGGAAGGTACGCGCCTGAGCGTAAAAGGCACGCCTGAGCAGCCAAAAGAAGAGAAAAAATGGTTGCATCAAGGGCTTATGAATCAGCCATTTAGTCTGAGTTTTACGCTGGCTGAAAATATGGAAGTCTCTGGCGCAACCTTCGTTAATGGTTTGCTGCATATTGATTTAATTCGTAATGAGCCTGAACCCATCGCAGCGCAGCGTATCGCTATCAGCGAACGTCCCGCGTTAAATAGCTAATTAGCTATTCTTTTTGCCCCGCCAGTCTGGTGGGGCTTTTTTTATCTACCATCTCCAACTCTGTATTAATTTTCGCCAGGTTAAGATGTTCCGGCACTCTCTTTCCCGTGATAATGTGCGCCATAAGGCAAATCTGCTTCACCGATTCAGCCATAATCCCTGGTAATTAAAATGTTATTTCAAGAGAAATGGACGATGAGTGATATAGCATTAACAGTCAGTATTCTGGCTTTGGTGGCGGTTGTCGGTTTGTTTATCGGCAACGTCAAGTTTCGCGGCATAGGATTAGGCATTGGCGGCGTGCTGTTTGGTGGGATCATCGTCGGCCATTTCGTTTCTCAGGCTGGGATGACATTAAGTAGCGATATGCTGCATGTTATCCAGGAATTTGGCCTGATCCTGTTTGTTTATACCATCGGGATTCAGGTGGGGCCGGGCTTCTTTGCCTCATTGCGCGTCTCCGGGTTACGCCTCAACTTGTTTGCTGTTCTGATAGTCATTATCGGCGGTCTGGTTACCGCTATCCTGCATAAACTTTTCGATATTCCACTGCCTGTGGTGCTGGGGATTTTCTCTGGCGCGGTCACCAATACGCCAGCATTGGGGGCAGGTCAGCAAATCTTACGCGATCTCGGCACACCGATGGAGATGGTCGATCAGATGGGGATGAGTTACGCGATGGCGTATCCATTCGGCATTTGTGGGATTTTGTTCACCATGTGGATGCTGCGAGTTATTTTCCGCGTCAATGTTGAGACTGAGGCCCAGCAGCACGAGTCCACGCGAACCAACGGCGGTGCGCTAATCAGGACGATTAACATCCGTGTTGAGAACCCTAATTTGCATAATTTAGCCATTAAAGATGTGCCGATTCTTAATGGCAATAAAGTTATCTGCTCACGATTGAAACGAGAAGAAACCCTAAAAGTGCCTTCGCCAGAGACCGTTATTCAACTTGGCGATTTGCTGCATCTGGTGGGACAGCCTGCGGATTTGCATAATGCACAACTGGTGATTGGTCAGGAGGTGGATACTTCGCTATCAACGAAAGGCACCGATTTGCGCGTCGAACGCGTGGTGGTCACCAATGAAAATGTGCTCGGTAAACGTATTCGCGACCTGCACTTTAAAGAACGCTATGACGTTGTTATCTCGCGCCTGAACCGTGCCGGGGTTGAACTGGTCGCCAGTGGCGATATTAGCCTGCAATTTGGCGATATCCTCAACCTGGTGGGGCGGCCTTCTGCTATTGATGCCGTTGCCAATGTATTAGGTAATGCGCAGCAAAAACTGCAACAGGTTCAGATGTTACCGGTGTTTATTGGTATCGGTCTTGGCGTGTTGTTAGGCTCCATTCCCGTGTTTGTGCCTGGATTCCCGGCGGCATTGAAGCTGGGGCTGGCGGGGGGGCCGCTGATTATGGCGCTGATCCTTGGGCGTATCGGCAGTATCGGCAAGCTTTACTGGTTTATGCCACCAAGCGCCAACCTCGCGCTGCGGGAGCTGGGGATCGTACTGTTCCTCTCGGTAGTGGGTCTGAAATCCGGCGGCGATTTTGTCGATACCCTGGTCAATGGCGAGGGGCTAAGCTGGATTGGTTATGGTGCCCTGATCACCGCAATTCCGCTGATTACAGTCGGCATTCTGGCGCGGATGTTAGCCAAAATGAATTACCTGACCATGTGCGGGATGTTGGCTGGCTCTATGACCGATCCTCCGGCGCTGGCGTTTGCCAATAATCTTCATCCTACCAGCGGTGCGGCGGCACTCTCTTACGCCACGGTGTATCCGTTAGTCATGTTCCTGCGCATTATCACACCACAGTTACTTGCGGTGCTTTTCTGGAGTATCGGTTAATTCTTTTGCGGGTGGAGTTGCCGTAAACGGCACTCCACCCAGCATTTCAGAACATCACCGAGCCGCTTAAACCAGTGAACCGCCGGTCAGGAAGGAAAAGATCAGGAATATCAGCAGAAGACCGCAGATGATGCCGATACCAAAAAGCAAGGTATGGAAAGCCAGCGTCCCGCCGCCAAAAACCAGAGCGCCGCGAATGCCCCAGCGATTTTCCTTACGCATACCGCCAACAAATGCGCAGAGTAGCGCGGCAATGGCCAATGCGATGCCGCCTTGATCGAGGATTTTATCGATATCAGTCGTCTCTTTTTTCTCCACTGTCGTAATTTTTTCACCTTTTATTCCAGCGAGAAGACCTCTTTTAATTTCAGCCGTTTTGTCCGCCACGATGCTTTCAAGCGTTGGCGGCGGTGCGGAAAAAGGGCCGAAGGAAAAGTGGATAATGCCCATCATTAAAGCGATGGCACCGAACAGCATACCCAGTGAACTGATTTTATTTTGCGCTAAGATATCCATCTGACCTCCTTGTAGCGGATGGCAAAGCATATCAAGAAAACATCGACCGAAATTCCTAAAAATAGACGGATAAAACACCGCTATTGTGAAATTGCAAAGGAGCCACAATGAAAATATCCCGCCTCGGTGAAGCACCCGATTACCGCTTCTCGTTGGCTAATGAGCGTACATTTTTGGCGTGGATCCGTACTGCATTAGGGTTTCTGGCAGCAGGTGTGGGGCTGGATCAGCTTGCGCCGGATTTCGCCACGCCAGTCATTCGCGAGCTGCTGGCGTTATTGCTATGCTTATTTTCTGGCGGACTGGCAATGTATGGTTACTTGCGCTGGTTACGCAATGAAAAAGCGATGCGTCTGAAAGAAGATTTACCCTACACCAACAGCTTATTAATCATCAGCTTAATATTGATGATCGTGGCGGTGATCGTTATGGGACTGGTATTGTATGCCGGATAGCCGCAAAGCCAGACGGATTGCCGACCCTGGCCTTCAGCCGGAACGCACATCGCTGGCATGGTTTCGCACCATGCTGGGCTACGGCGCGTTGATGGCGCTGGCCATCAAACACAACTGGCATCAGTCAGGCATATTGTTCTGGATTTCTATTGGCATCCTCGCCTTTGTGGCACTAATCCTCTGGCGCTATACACGAAATCGTAATTTAATGGATGTGGCTAATAGCGATTTTTCCCAAATTTGCGTAATCCGTGACAAATTTATGATCTCCCTCGCGGTGTTATCTCTCGCAATACTGTTTGCTGTTACGCATATACACCAACTTATCGTATTAATTGAGAGAATCACATGACAGGAAGTCAGGTTATAGATGCTAAAGAGGACAGGCATAAACTGGTTGTAGAGTATAAAGATGCATTACAACCAGGTGATTTTTATCAGAATTTCAAACAGAGGGGCATCCGCGCCGTGCAACTCATTCCCCATATAGAATTTGATGACCGGGGCGAGCTGACGGCAGCGTCGGTGACAACCGAGTTATGGGGACAATTTTTAATCGCCCTGTTCGAGTGTTGGGTGCGGACAGATATCAGTCGTATATCAATCGAGCTTTTTGATGTCACGCTGCAAAAATGGTGCGGGAACGACAGCCAACAACCACGGCGGGGCTGTCAGGAGTGTGACTGGTATCTCCTGTGCCCTCATGCCAGGGATGGTCAGTCGGGCAAGGTACTTTGTGCTGGCTATCAGGCTTTTTATTCCCACTCCGCGCCGCACATGCGGGTAATGCGCGACTTGATAAAGCAGCATCGTTCTCCAGTGGAGTTGATGACGATGTTGTGGTGAGGTGAGTTAAACGGGCTGTCCCTGCTGCGACATCCGCGTCGCCAGCGGCAGCCAACACAGCACGATCAACAATCCCATTAAGGTCATCAATAACCCCAGGCTGCCCTGACCGGTTTGCGGCAACATCGCGGAGAGCGACGCCAGCACGCCGGAACCAATGTTTTGCAGACCACCGACCAGTGCGCCAGCCGTGCCCGCCAGGAAGGGGAAAGGCTCCATCGCGCCGCTGGTTGCCAGCGGAAATAGCATCCCGGCACCGAAAAAGAACAGTGCTGCGGGAACGAGCAGTGTCCAGACACTCATTACGCCAAACCAGCTAGGGATCCACATCATCAGTCCTGCCAGCAGGCAACAGATAACGGACTGCCACATCAACGAAGCGAACCGTTTATTCGGGCGTCCGGCAAACCATGCACCGAAAAATGCCGCCGGAATTGGCAGAATAAACAAAATACTGACCGTCATACTGCTCAGTCCTAATACTGCGCCCATCAGCACCCCAGAACAGGCTTCGAAGGCGGCAATCCCTGCCAGACCGCCAATCAGCATCAGTAAATAGCAGTTAAAACCGCCATTTCCAAAGAGCGTTTTGTAGCTGGTGAGCAGACGCGTACGCGGCGCATCGACAGGGCGCGTTTCTGGCATCCAGCGCGCCATACTGAAGGTCACGCCAGCACAAAGCACCAGTAAAAACAGGTAACAGGCTCGCCAGCTCCACATGGTATCCAGCAGGCCGCCAATTAATGGTGCGAGCAAAGGGCTGACCAGAATGCCCATATTTAACATGCTATTAGCGTGGCGTAGCTGTGTCCGTTCATACAAATCACGCGGCAATGTACGCGCCATCACACCACCGACACCGGTTCCCATCCCCTGCATTGCGCTGGCAGTAATCAATACCGTCAGGCTGGAGGTGGTGACCGCAACCAGCGTCGCTAACATAAAAATGGACATTCCGACGAGGATCACCGGCCGACGACCAACCCTGTCGGAAATTGGGCCATAAAATAGTTGTGAGACACCGTAGGTCAGCAGATAAGCGCCCATTACGCTCTGCACCGCCCCTTCACGGACGTTGAGATCGCGCGCCATATCGGCAATAGCAGGAATATAAATAGTTTGCGCCATCTGACCGACGGCCACGAGTAATACCAACATCAATAATAAATTGACGTTTCTATGCCTTTTCATTATCACAGACGCTTATAAAAATATATTTAGAATAAGTTACTACGCATTCGAATAAATGCGGGAGAGAAATCTATCACATTGATAAATGTTAGCCAGATATATATGAGGAATAGTAATAAGAAAAACGGCAGAATATATAAACAAAAGCGGCAATAAATGTTGCCGGAATAGGGATAAAACCTTAACGCCACATCCGCCAGCATCGCATCTGACACTCATTCGCAAGCAAAATATGAAAGGGGAGCGGTTTCCCGCCCCCCTTTAGTGCGGCTTGAATCTGAATTACTTAAGGTATTTCAGAACAGCATCAAGCAGTTGCAGTGCTGCAACAATGAGTTTGAGGATAAGAATGGCGATATCCACCAGGCTCATACGCGTCTCCTGTGGTTCAGGAGCACTACCAGCCGACGTACCTTTCCGCTGCCTGTGGTCGGCTGTTGTGCACGCGGTATCTCAAGGAGAAACGTTGTGCTGTTGACATAACACAGTGTGCTCACGCGGGGTTAAGGCACTGACGGCACCACCCGTTTCAGCCAGGACTTAGTGCGCCGGGTAACGATGCGGCCCCGCATAACACATTGCGTACAGTGATATTATAGAATTGCACTGTATAAATAAACAGTAATTTTTGGACAAAACGCAAACTGTGATCGATACTCAACTATGCGCTAAATAAGTCAAAATTCGTGCCGAAATTGCGTGTTCTACGCGGAACACGTATACTTTCAGTGTTGACATAATACAGTGTGCTTTGCGGTTACCAGCCGCGAGCGGCTGACGAAACCTCGCTCCGGCGGGGTTTTTTGTTACCCGCGACTTCAGTACAAAACGTGATCAATCCCTCAATTTTCCCTTGATGAAAAATTTTCCATTGTCTCCCCTGTAAACCTGTGCTTGTATAAATATTGTTAAACACAAAACCAACAAGGTCCCCAATGACTATTTCCATGCTCAACGCAAAACTACTACCAACTGCGCCATCCGCCGCAGTGGTCGTCGTGCGTGTGGTGGTGGTCGTCGGCAATGCGCCGTAGGGACTGGAACAACACACGATTCCAAAACCCCGCCGGCGCAAACCGGGCGGGGTTTTTCGTTTAAGCACCCCCGGAAAGTCGGCTCAAAAGAAAAGGACTGGAGCATGGCAAGTTCGGGCATAACATCGACACGCAAGCGTTTTACCGGCGCAGAATTTATCGTTCATTTTCTGGAACAGCAGGGCATTAAGATTGTGACGGGGATACCGGGCGGCTCGATTCTCCCTGTCTATGACGCCTTAAGCCAAAGCACGCAAATCCGCCATATTCTGGCTCGTCACGAACAGGGCGCGGGATTTATCGCCCAGGGGATGGCGCGTACCGACGGCAAACCAGCGGTTTGCATGGCCTGTAGTGGGCCGGGGGCGACTAATCTGGTGACCGCCATTGCCGATGCGCGGCTGGACTCCATCCCGCTGATTTGCATCACCGGTCAGGTTCCGGCCTCGATGATTGGCACCGACGCCTTTCAGGAAGTTGATACCTACGGCATCTCTATCCCCATCACCAAACATAACTATCTGGTCAGGCATATCGAAGAACTCCCGCAGGTCATGAGCGATGCCTTCCGCATTGCGCAATCAGGCCGTCCTGGCCCGGTGTGGATAGACATTCCTAAGGATGTGCAAACAGCGGTTTTTGAGATTGAAGAACAGCCGGCTATGGCAGAAAAAGCCGCCGCACCCGCCTTTAGCGAAGAGAGTATTTGTGATGCGGCAGCGATGATTAACGCTGCCAAACGTCCGATACTTTATCTGGGCGGCGGTGTGATCAACGCACCTGAGCGGGTGCGTGAACTGGCAGAGAAAGCGCAATTGCCCACCACTATGACCTTAATGGCGCTGGGCATGTTGCCAAAAGCGCATCCACTGTCGCTGGGTATGCTGGGGATGCACGGCGTGCGCAGCACCAACTATATCTTGCAGGAGGCGGATCTGCTGATTGTTCTCGGAGCACGTTTTGATGACCGGGCGATTGGCAAAACCGAGGAGTTCTGTCCGAACGCCAAAATCATCCATGTGGATATCGACCGCGCAGAGCTGGGTAAAGTGAAGCAACCGCATGTAGCGATTCAGGCGGATGTCGATGACGTGCTGGCGCAACTGATCCCGCAGGTGGAAGCCCAGCCGCGAGAAGAGTGGCATCAACTGGTGGCTGATTTACAGCGCGAATACCCGTGTCCAATTCCAAAAGCGTGCGATCCCTTAACACATTACGGCCTGATTAATGCCGTTGCCGCCTGCGTGGATGACAACGCGATTATTACCACCGATGTTGGTCAACATCAGATGTGGACGGCGCAGGCTTATCCGCTCAATCGTCCACGTCAGTGGCTGACCTCTGGCGGGCTGGGAACGATGGGCTTTGGTCTGCCTGCGGCGATTGGCGCGGCGCTGGCGAACCCTGATCGCAAAGTGTTGTGTTTTTCCGGTGACGGCAGTCTGATGATGAATATTCAGGAGATGGCCACCGCCAGCGAAAACCAGCTTGATGTCAAAATCATTCTGATGAACAACGAAGCTCTGGGGCTGGTGCATCAGCAACAAAGTCTGTTCTACAAGCAGGGTGTTTTTGCCGCTACCTATCCGGGCAAAATCAATTTTATGCAGATTGCCGCCGGATTCGGCCTCGAAACGTGTGATTTGAATAATGAAGCCGATCCGCAGGCCGCGTTGCAAGAAATTATTAATCGCCCTGGTCCGGCACTGATTCATGTACGGATTGATGCGGAAGAAAAAGTTTACCCGATGGTGCCGCCAGGTGCGGCGAATACTGAAATGGTGGGGGAATAAACCATGCAAAATACAACTCATGACAATGTGATTCTGGAACTCACCGTTCGCAACCATCCTGGTGTAATGACGCATGTTTGTGGGCTTTTTGCCCGCCGCGCCTTTAACGTTGAAGGCATTCTCTGTCTGCCTGTTCAGGACAGCGACAAAAGCCATATCTGGCTACTGGTGAATGATGATCAGCGGCTGGAGCAGATGATAAGCCAGATCGACAAACTGGAAGATGTGGTAAAAGTGCAGCGTAATCAGTCCGACCCGACCATGTTTAACAAGATTGCTGTGTTCTTTCAGTAACCGCTCAAGGCTTGAACAGCGGCGCGCTTATCGTTAAGGTAAGCGCGTTTTTTTTACCCGCCAGGACAAGACCATGATAACCGTTGCCCTTATAGACGATCACCTTATCGTCCGCTCCGGCTTTGCGCAGTTGCTGGGGCTGGAACCTGATTTGCAGGTAGTTGCCGAGTTTGGTTCGGGGCGCGAGGCGCTGACCGGGTTGCCAGGGCGCGGTGTGCAGGTGTGTATTTGCGACATCTCCATGCCGGATATTTCCGGACTGGAGTTATTAAGCCAGCTTCCAAAAGGTATGGCGACGATTATGCTCTCCGTTCATGACAGTCCGGCGCTGGTTGAACAGGCGCTCAATGCGGGCGCACGCGGCTTTCTCTCCAAACGCTGTAGCCCGGACGAACTGATCGCTGCGGTGCATACCGTTGCCACGGGCGGCTGTTATCTGACGCCAGATATCGCCATTAAACTGGCATCCGGTCGCCAGGATCCGCTGACCAAACGCGAACGTCAGGTGGCGGAAAAGCTGGCGCAAGGGATGGCGGTGAAAGAGATTGCCGCTGAACTGGGCTTGTCGCCGAAAACTGTGCACGTACATCGCGCTAATCTGATGGACAAACTGGGCGTCAGTAACGATGTTGAACTGGCTCGCCGCATGTTTGATGGCTGGTGATGAAGACATTTTTCTCCCGCTTAAATACTGTAATTTCCTGCTTTTTTATCTTCTCTGCAGCATGGTTTTGCCTGTGGAGTATTAGCCTGCATCTGGTTGAACGACCGGATCTGGCGGTATTGCTGTTTCCGTTTGGTCTGCGACTGGGGCTGATGTTGCAATGCCCGCGCGGATACTGGCCCGTGTTGCTGGGCGCGGAATGGCTGCTGATTTACTGGCTGACGCAGGCTGTCGGGTTAACGCATTTTCCGTTATTGATGATCGGTAGTTTATTGACGTTACTGCCCGTGGCGTTGATTTCCCGCTTTCGCCATCAGCGCGACTGGCGCACATTGTTGTTACAGGGGGCTGCGTTGACGGCGGCAGCGTTGTTACAGTCGCTGCCCTGGCTTTGGCACGGGTATGGTAACGAATCGTGGAACGCGCTGTTATTAACCTTAACTGGTGGTCTGACGCTGGCTCCTGTTTGCCTTGTGTTCTGGCACTACCTGGCGAATAACACCTGGCTGCCGCTGGGGCCGTCGCTGGTTTCTCAGCCGATAAACTGGCGCGGGCGGCATCTGATTTGGTACTTGCTGCTGTTTGTTATCAGCCTCTGGCTGCAACTGGGGTTGCCGAACGAACTGTCGCGTTTTACGCCATTCTGCCTGGCGCTGCCGATTATCGCTCTGGCCTGGCACTATGGTTGGCAAGGGGCGCTGATTGCGACGTTGATGAATGCCATTGCGCTGATTGCCAGCCAGACATGGCGCGATCATCCGGTAGATTTATTGCTCTCGCTTCTGGTGCAAAGTTTGACGGGGCTGTTACTTGGCGCAGGTATTCAGCGACTGCGTGAGCTTAACCAGTCGCTACAAAAGGAGCTGGCACGCAATCAGCATCTTGCCGAACGTTTGCTGGAAACCGAAGAGAGCGTGCGCCGCGATGTGGCGCGTGAACTGCACGACGATATCGGTCAGACCATCACTGCCATTCGTACTCAGGCGGGCATTGTTCAGCGGCTGGCGGCAGATAACGCCAGCGTGAAGCAGAGCGGGCAGTTAATCGAACAACTGTCGCTGGGAGTTTACGACGCGGTGCGCCGCTTGTTAGGGCGGTTACGTCCGCGCCAGTTGGATGATCTCACCCTGGAGCAGGCTATCCGTTCACTGATGCGAGAAATGGAGCTGGAAGGTCGCGGCATTGTCAGTCATCTCGAATGGCGGATAGATGAATCAGCATTAAGTGAAAACCAGCGTGTGACGCTGTTTCGAGTCTGCCAGGAAGGGCTGAACAATATTGTGAAACATGCCGATGCCAGTGCGGTCACGCTGCAAGGCTGGCAGCAGGATGAGCGATTGATGCTGGTGATTGACGACGATGGTAGCGGTTTGCCGCCAGATTCAGGTCAACACGGTTTTGGTCTCACCGGAATGCGCGAGCGCGTAACGGCGTTGGGCGGCACCTTGACCATATCCTGTCTGCACGGCACGCGCGTCAGTGTCTCTCTACCCCAACGTTATGTGTAAGGCTTGATGATGTTGCAGTTCCTGAAAGCGCCTGCCGACGCGCCGCTGATAAGCGATAAACGTGAAATTGATGCCCGCTATCGCTACTGGCGTCGGCATATTTTGCTGACAATCTGGTTGGGCTATGCGCTGTTTTATTTCACGCGTAAGAGTTTTAACGCCGCGATGCCGGAAATCCTCGCCACTGGCGTGCTAAGTCGTAGCGATATCGGCCTGTTAGCAACTCTGTTTTACATCACCTACGGCTTGTCGAAGTTTGTTTCCGGCATTGTCAGCGACCGCTCAAATGCGCGTTATTTTATGGGGATGGGGCTTATTGCGACTGGCATCATCAACATTCTGTTTGGATTTTCCACTTCGCTATGGGCGTTTGCCGTGCTCTGGGTGTTGAACGCTTTTTTCCAGGGCTGGGGTTCGCCAGTTTGTGCGCGGCTGTTAACCGCCTGGTATTCACGTACCGAGCGCGGCGGTTGGTGGGCGTTATGGAACACGGCGCACAACGTTGGCGGCGCGTTAATCCCTATTGTGATGGCGGCAGCCGCGCTGCATTACAGTTGGCGTATCGGGATGATGGTTGCCGGCTGTATGGCGATAGTTGTGGGGATTTTTCTCTGCTGGCGATTGCGCGATCGCCCGCAGGCATTAGGTTTACCGGCGGTCGGCGAATGGCGGCACGACGCGCTGGAGGTTGCCCAGCAGCAGGAAGGAGCAGGGCTGACGCGTAAAGAGATCCTCACCAAATATGTGTTGCTGAATCCGTATATCTGGTTGCTTTCGTTCTGCTACGTGCTGGTCTACGTGGTTCGCGCAGCGATCAACGACTGGGGCAACTTGTACATGTCCGAGACGCTTGGCGTCGATCTGGTCACGGCGAATACAGCAGTGACGATGTTTGAACTGGGCGGATTTATCGGTGCGCTGGTTGCCGGTTGGGGTTCGGACAAACTATTTAATGGTAATCGTGGGCCGATGAATTTGATTTTCGCCGCCGGGATTTTGCTTTCAGTCGGCTCGCTGTGGCTGATGCCTTTTGCCAGCTACGTGATGCAGGCGACTTGCTTCTTCACCATTGGTTTTTTTGTTTTTGGCCCACAGATGTTAATCGGTATGGCGGCGGCAGAGTGTTCCCACAAAGAAGCGGCAGGGGCGGCGACGGGGTTTGTCGGCTTGTTTGCTTACCTGGGGGCGTCGCTTGCTGGTTGGCCGCTGGCGAAAGTGCTCGATACCTGGCACTGGAGTGGTTTTTTTGTGGTTATCTCTATTGCCGCCGGGATTTCGGCCTTGCTATTACTGCCCTTTTTGAATGCTCAGGCACCCCGCGAAGCGTGATACATCTCACCTTTTTACCTCATATCCGGCAAAACTAAGAAATTTTCCAGGTTTTGCCTGGACACTATCTCAGGCCTGATTGGCTGCTGATTTTTACAATGCCATCATTCATTAATTCTTTCCCCAATTAATTCAAGTTGCAGGAATACATGCAGCTAAAGCACCTGCGGCTTGAAGAATGATGGGAAATCAGGAGTAACCCATGCTGGCTTTCCTCAACCAGGTTCGCAAGCCGACTCTGGATCTTCCGCTCGAAGTGCGGCGCAAAATGTGGTTCAAACCGTTCATGCAATCCTACCTGGTGGTCTTTATTGGCTACCTGACGATGTATCTGATTCGCAAGAACTTTAACATTGCGCAGAACGACATGATCTCCACTTACGGGTTGAGCATGACGCAGCTGGGGATGATTGGCCTGGGCTTCTCCATCACTTACGGCGTGGGTAAAACGCTGGTTTCCTACTATGCCGACGGCAAAAACACTAAACAGTTCCTGCCGTTCATGCTGATTCTCTCCGCCATTTGTATGCTGGGCTTCAGCGCCAGCATGGGCAGCGGCTCGGTTAGCCTGTTCCTGATGATTGCCTTCTACGCCTTAAGCGGCTTTTTCCAGAGTACCGGCGGCTCATGCAGTTACTCCACCATCACCAAATGGACGCCACGTCGTAAGCGCGGGACGTTCCTCGGTTTCTGGAACATTTCCCACAACCTCGGTGGCGCGGGCGCGGCGGGTGTGGCGCTGTTCGGTGCAAATTACCTGTTCGACGGTCATGTGATCGGCATGTTTATCTTCCCGTCGATTATCGCGCTGATTGTCGGTTTTATCGGCCTGCGTTACGGCAGTGACTCCCCTGAAGCTTATGGCCTCGGTAAAGCCGAAGAACTGTTTGGTGAAGAGATCAGCGAAGAGGACAAAGAGACTGAGTCCACGGATATGACCAAGTGGCAGATCTTTGTTGAGTATGTGCTGAAAAACAAAGTGATCTGGCTGCTGTGCTTCGCCAACATCTTCCTGTACGTGGTACGTATTGGTATCGACCAGTGGTCAACCGTGTACGCGTTCCAGGAACTGAAACTCTCTAAAGCGGTGGCGATTCAGGGCTTTACGCTGTTTGAAGCAGGCGCACTGGTCGGTACGCTGCTGTGGGGCTGGCTCTCTGACCTGGCGAACGGTCGCCGTGGCCTGGTCGCCTGCATCGCGCTGGCGCTGATTATCGCGACACTCGGTGTGTATCAGCACGCCAGCAATCAATATATCTACCTGGCTTCTCTCTTTGCATTAGGTTTCCTGGTATTTGGTCCGCAACTGTTGATTGGCGTGGCGGCTGTTGGCTTTGTACCGAAAAAAGCGATCGGCGCAGCCGACGGGATTAAAGGCACCTTCGCCTACCTGATTGGCGACAGCTTTGCCAAGCTAGGTCTGGGGATGATTGCCGATGGTACTCCGGTATTCGGCCTCACCGGCTGGGCTGGAACCTTCGCCGCGCTGGATATCGCCGCAATTGGCTGTATCTGCCTGATGGCGATAGTCGCGGTAATGGAAGAACGCAAAATCCGCCGCGAGAAAAAAATTCAGCAGTTGACAGTGGCATAAACGTAACTGGTGACTTTTGCCCGGCATGACGCCGGGCATTTTTTTATTCTGCAATTTCCAGCGTAGTGAAGGCAAACTTCTCGCCATCAAACAACCCCTGGCTGGTCAGTTTCAACGCGGGGATCACTGGCAGGGAAAGAAACGCCATCTGAATAAACGGTTCATCCGGTAACGGACCACATTCGCGGGCGGCGACTTTCAGGGCGTCAATTTGTTCCGCCAGAGACTGCGCCGTGTCGGTGCTCATCAGCCCGGCAATAGGCAACGGTAGATGGCTCTGCACCTGACCGTCACGTACAACACACAGCCCGCCGCCATCCTGAATCACCTGATTGACCGCCAGCGCCATCTCTTCTGCACTACGACCGATCACCACAATATTATGGCTGTCATGGCTGACCGTCGCAGCCAGCGCGCCTTCATTCAAACCAAAGCCGCAGAGCAAGCCACAGGCCGGAGCCAGCCGTTGCCCGTAACGCTCAAGCACGGCAATAAAGCACACATCATCGCGATCAAAACCGTTTTCACTGTAAACACTGGAGCGGGAGTGCGTAATCAGCTCATTATGGATAACGTCAATGACCCGATAGCGTTTTCCGGGCGTAAATTGCAGGGCAAAGTCGCTGGCGGAAACCGGCTGGCGAGCAATAGTATTGCCATACGGTGGGGCGGATTGCGCCAGTCTCGCCGACTCTTGTGCCTGCAAGGTTTGCGCGTCAATCGGTTCGCCTTTCACCAGTACCTGCTGCACCGTGACCTTCCGCGCATCACTTAGCAGGACGATATCGGCCTGCTTGCCGGGCGCCAGTAAACCGAGATGATTAAGACCAAAATGGCGCGCTGTTGACCAACTGGCTACGCGATATGCCACATGCAGCGGCACATTGTGCTGTTCGATCAGGCGGCGAATTAAGGCATCGATATGCCCTTCATGGGCGATTTCCCACGGGTTACGGTCATCGGTACAGAGCATACATTGCGGGCTGTTAAATTCGTTGATCAACGGTGCCAGCGCGTTAAGGTTGCGGGCAGCGGACCCTTCACGGATCATCAACGACATGCCGAGTTGTAATTTCCGACGGCCTTCTTCCAGCAAATAGCTCTCATGGCAGTTTTCAATACCGGCAGCAATATAGGCGTTAAGTTCTTTACCGCCTAAACCGGGGCAGTGACCGTCCAGCGTCAGATGGCGAAATGCGTCCAGTTTATCGAGCAGCGCATCCTGCCCGCTAATTACGCCTGGGTAGTCCATCATCTCCGCGAGGCCAGTAACCTGCGGGTGATCTCGCCAGGCGAGCATCTGTTCGAGAGTAAAACTGGCGCCGTTTACATCGCAGCCTTCCAGTGCGGGTACGCAAGAGCTGACTTGCAAATACTGATTCTGCTTTGCCTGTTCGGCGCAGCGGGCAAACCAGGCGAATCCGGCTTCGCCCATGACATTGACGATTTCATGGGGATCGCAAATAACAGTTGTCAGGCCGCGTGGCAGGGTGGCTGTTTCAAAGGTGACCGGCGTCATCATGCTGGATTCAATATGCAGGTGAGCATCAATAAATCCTGGTACTGCCGTTGCGCCGTTAGCATCAATTCGGTGTAAAGCTGGAGCGTTGACGTATTCTGCGCCAACACCAGCAATGTAACGCCCTTTAATCACAATCGGGCCGGAAATTTCTCCGCCATTGATCAGATCCAGAATAGAGACATTATCAATAATATAATCGGCAACGGCTTCGCCACGGGAAACGGCTAACAATTCCTGGTATTCGCTCCGACTAATGTAATGAAATTTATGGTTAATAGAATTATTCATGTTTTTCTCATTTTGATTTTATCAAATTGATTATTATTTATCATAAAGAAACGTCGCGAGATTATTAAAGAATATCCATTAATGTGCAATTGAAATGTGATAATTATCACTGAACCAGTGTTGTCATTTGTTTTACAAAAGCAAGGATTTAAAATTCCTTCAATGGACAAAAAAATGAATAATGACAATACCGATTACGTGAGTAATGAATCAGGGACGCTTTCGCGATTATTTAAACTTCCTCAACATGGAACCACCGTCCGCACAGAATTGATTGCGGGGATGACCACTTTTTTAACCATGGTGTACATCGTTTTTGTTAACCCGCAAATCCTTGGCGCGGCACAAATGGATCCGAAAGTGGTATTTGTCACCACCTGTTTAATTGCCGGTATTGGCAGCATTGCGATGGGGATATTTGCTAACTTACCCGTGGCGCTGGCACCGGCAATGGGGCTGAACGCCTTCTTCGCATTCGTGGTCGTGGGGGCGATGGGGATCTCCTGGCAGACCGGGATGGGAGCCATATTTTGGGGCGCAATCGGACTGTTTTTGCTCACGCTTTTTCGTATCCGTTACTGGATGATTTCCAACATTCCGTTAAGTTTACGTATTGGTATCACCAGTGGGATCGGGTTATTTATTGCCTTGATGGGATTAAAAAATACCGGTGTTATTGTCGCCAATAAAGATACGCTGGTTATGATTGGCGATTTAAGTTCTCACGGCGTGTTGTTAGGTATTTTAGGTTTTTTTATTATAACCGTGTTGTCATCACGTAATTTTCATGCGGCGGTGTTGGTTTCTATAGTTGTTACTTCCTGCTGTGGATTATTTTTCGGTGATGTTCATTTTAGCGGCATCTATTCCATTCCACCCGATATTAGCGGTGTCATTGGTGAAGTCGATTTGAGCGGCGCGTTGTCGCTTGAACTTGCCAGTATCATTTTCTCCTTTATGCTGATCAACTTATTTGATTCATCAGGAACATTAATTGGTGTAACTGATAAAGCTGGCTTAATAGATAGTAACGGTAAATTCCCCAATATGAATAAGGCGCTGTATGTCGATAGCGTCAGTTCGGTGGCGGGTGCGTTTATCGGCACCTCGTCTGTTACCGCCTATATTGAAAGTACTTCAGGTGTGGCGGTCGGTGGCCGCACGGGGCTGACTGCGGTTGTGGTCGGCGTTATGTTCCTGTTGGTTATGTTCTTCTCACCGCTGGTGGCAATGGTTCCCCCCTATGCGACTGCCGGGGCGCTCATCTTCGTGGGCGTGTTAATGACCTCAAGTCTGGCGCGCGTTAACTGGGATGATTTTACCGAATCGGTGCCCGCATTTATTACTACTGTGATGATGCCCTTTACTTTCTCGATCACCGAAGGTATCGCGCTGGGCTTTATGTCGTACTGCATTATGAAAGTCTGTACCGGGCGCTGGCGTGATCTGAACCTGTGTGTGGTGGTTGTAGCGGCGCTGTTTGCGCTGAAAATCATCCTGGTGGATTAGTATCTGATAAGTGTTTCCAGATATCATGAGTGTCAGTTACGCAGGAGAACTCATGATCTGGATAATGCTCGCTACGCTGGCGGTGGTGTTTGTGGTTGGTTTTCGGGTGCTGACATCCGGAGCCAGAAAGGCGATTCGCCGCCTGAGCGATCGGCTGAATATTGATGTCGTACCCATCGAATCGATGGTCGATCAGATGGGAAAGTCAGCGGGTGACGAATTTTTACGTTATCTGCATCGCCCGGATGAGTCGCACCTGCAAAATGCTGCGCAGGTGTTGCTCATCTGGCAAATTGTCATTGTCGATGGCAGCGAACAGAATCTGTTGCAATGGCATCGGATTTTACAAAAAGCCCGCCTCGCAGCTCCCATTACCGACGCTCAGGTCAGGCTGGCGCTGGGTTTTCTGCACGAAACCGAACCTGAAATGCAGGATATTAATGCTTTTCAGATGCGCTATAACGCATTCTTTCAGCCTGCCGAGGGCGTTCACTGGCTGCATTAAAACCGCTTCGTCTTATCAGCCTACAGACCGCGCCTGACCTGTAGGGGGGATAAGGCGTTCATGCCGCATTCGGTAATCTTTGCCCTGTTCCGTTTCGATCTTAACTCCAGCTCAAGCAACACCGTAAAAGTTGCAAAAACGTTAAATGCGTCACACATTTCAATGCTAAACTGACCGGCTTTTCCCCTGAAACATGCCACGGGTAACACCATGAGTGAACATATCGAAGAAAACTGTGGCGCGGATGCCATCACCCGACCGAACTGGTCAGCCGTTTTCTCGGTGGCGTTTTGCGTCGCCTGCCTGATTATCGTTGAGTTTTTGCCTGTTAGTTTGCTGACGCCGATGGCGCAGGATTTAGGGATTTCGGAAGGGCTTGCCGGGCAATCGGTGACTGTGACCGCCATTGTGGCGATGTTTGCCAGTTTGTTTATTACCCAGACAATTCAGTCCACCGACCGCCGCTACGTTGTCATTCTGTTCGCCGTCTTGCTGACGCTCTCTTGCTTGCTGGTTTCCTTTGCCAGCTCGTTCAGAATGTTATTAATCGGTCGAGCCTGTCTCGGGCTGGCGCTGGGCGGATTCTGGGCGATGTCAGCGTCGCTGACCATGCGTCTGGTGCCGCCTCGTACGGTGCCGAAGGCGCTGTCGGTGATCTTCGGCGCGGTTTCTATTGCGCTGGTGATTGCCGCGCCGTTAGGCAGCTTTTTAGGCGAGCTTATCGGCTGGCGCAATGTCTTTAATGCGGCAGCGGTGATGGGCGTGCTGTGTATTATCTGGATTATCAAATCATTGCCTTCGCTACCTGGCGAACCGTCACATCAGAAGCAAAATACCTTCCGCCTGTTGCAGCGTCCGGGGGTGATGGCCGGGATGATTGCTATCTTTATGTCCTTTGCGGGGCAGTTCGCTTTCTTCACGTATATTCGTCCTGTGTATATGAATCTGGCGGGATTCGGCGTGGATGGCTTAACACTGGTACTGCTGAGTTTTGGTATCGCCAGTTTTGTCGGTACGTCGCTTTCGTCGATCATTCTTAAACGTTCAGTAAAACTGGCCTTAGCGGGAGCACCGTTAGTGCTTGCTCTTAGTGCGCTGGTACTGACGTTGTGGGGAAGCGATAAAATTGTTGCTACCGGTGTGGCGATTATCTGGGGGCTGACCTTTGCTTTAATTCCCGTGGGCTGGTCAACGTGGATCACCCGCTCATTAGCCGACCAGGCAGAAAAGGCGGGATCTATTCAGGTGGCTGTTATTCAGCTTGCCAATACCTGCGGCGCGGCAATTGGCGGTTATGCACTGGATAACATTGGCCTGACTTCGCCGTTAATATTGTCCGGCACGTTGATGTTGCTTACCGCGCTGTTGGTTACTGCAAAGGTGAAAATGAAGAAATCCTGATATCAGGTTAAAGAAGTGTTGGTCAGTGGCTGTTGCCGCTCTTACATATCCGGGCATTCTACCCTGCCCAACGCTTCCCAGTAGTTACTCTGATTATTACGCTCCATCGCCACGATGGCTTCGCGTATGTGTTGTTTATTGCTTTCATCAGACAACATTAACTTTTCCCACGCTTCATCTGATAACGATGCCTGCGGGGTACAAATTTTTCGCAAATCCTGTAATACCGTATTTTTCTCTTTCGCCGATTGTAACGAGCTAAAAGGCGACTCGGCATACACGATACCCGGCATCGCGAAAACAGCGAAAATAAGAAGCAGCGTCGTTGGTTTCATGAGTTCTACCTTTTTACAAATGGCATCGAATGAAGCATAAGTGTAGTTTGTTTTCATCGCTCTAATCATGCTGTACGAAACGCGTTTTTGTATTCAGTAAGAAGTGCCAGACCTTATATTCCTCTTTTATTCCTTTTTCTTCTTATCGATAGCATTTCGTTTTTTAACCGCAGCGACCTTACCGCTATAGTCAGGTAATCATTAATAAAAGGATAAAAAATGAAACTGACAACACATCATCTACGAACAGGAGTAGCGTTATTACTGGCAGGAATACTACTGGCAGGCTGCGACCAGCAAAGTAGCGATACAAAACACATTAAAGTTGGGGTCATAAACGGTGCCGAACAGGATGTGGCGGAAGTCGCTAAAAAAGTGGCTAAAGAGAAGTATGGCCTTGAGGTTGAACTGATTGGATTTAGTGGTTCATTGCTGCCGAACGATGCAACAAATCATGGTGAACTGGATGCCAATGTATTCCAGCATCGCCCTTTCCTTGAACAGGATAATCAGGCGCACGGTTATAAACTGGTGGCGGTGGGGAATACCTTTGTCTTCCCCATGGCGGGCTATTCGAAAAAAATCAAAACGGTAGATCAGCTAGAAGATGGGGCGACAGTGGCGATTCCGAATGATCCGACCAACCTTGGGCGGGCGCTGTTACTGTTGCAAAAAGAGAAACTGATTACGTTGCAAGAGGGGAAAGGTTTACTGCCAACGGCGTTGGATATTACCGATAACCCGCGTCATTTACAGATTATGGAACTGGAAGGGGCACAGTTGCCGCGCGTACTGGACGACCCGAAAGTGGATGTGGCGATTATCAGCACGACTTATATTCAGCAAACCGGGCTTTCCCCGGTGCATGACAGCGTATTTATTGAAGATAAAAATTCGCCGTATGTGAACATTCTGGTAGCGCGGGAAGATAACAAGGATGCAGAAAACGTGAAGGAATTTTTGCAATCTTATCAATCACCGGAAGTTGCTAAAGCGGCAGAAACTATCTTTAACGGTGGCGCGGTGCCGGGCTGGTAATTATCAACCGCGCCGCGCCGGACGATTACATTTTTCTGGCGCGGCGGCGGGAATCCATTGAAATCAAAATCACCGATGACAGAATCAGCAGCGTTCCCAGCCAGTCAGGTAATGTGAAAGTGATCCCCAGCAGCAGTAAAGAGAGCAGCGCGCTACTTAATGGTTCTGCACAGCTCAAAATGCTGGCTTTTGGCCCGCCAATTAACTGTGCGCCTTTCAGATACAGACTAAAAGTCAGCGAAGTTCCGATTACCACCAGATAGAAAAACGCCAGAATCAGGCTGCCATTAACCACGAAATTTGTTCCTTGTCCGGCATAAAAGGGCAGCAGGATCAGACCACCAATGAGCATACTCCAGCCGACCACGGGCAGCGTGCCGTAACGGGCAATGAGCGTTGAGGGGTATGTCGTATAGAATGCGGCAGCAAATGCCGAGGCGATACCCCAGAATAACGCAGCAGGAGAGATCGATAATGACGTCGGATTACCGTGTGTCACCAATAAAAACGTACCAATCAGCGATGTCAGAATGGCGCAAAAAACCAGGATGCCGGGGCGTGATTTACGTACCAGTGAGAACCATGCCACGATAATCGTTGGTGATAAAAATTGCAGCACCGTTGCTGTAGCGGCATTGGATTTTTCAATTGTCAGTAAGAAAGTCAGCTGGACGGTCAGTGCGCCAACAACGGAAAAAATCAGCAGGCTGATGGCATCTTTATGATTTTTAATGATTGAGAAGACTTTATCGCCGTGGACAAAGGAGAGCGTTAGCAGAATAAAACCGGCAAATATCAGTCGCGTCATGGTAAGAAACTGCGATGACATCTGGCTTTGCTCCATGATGTATTGTGCGCAGACACCTGAACTTCCCCACAATACGGCGGCAATTAGAACGTTCAGCATCCCCTTTCTGGTGGAACCCATTTTTCCCTCTGCATACGGTTTTGTTGTTTATGTATGCAGGCATGATAGCAAAAATGGCAAGGATGGCTCTGTTCATATAAAGCATATTTATGTTGCCTTTCAGCAATAGTTACGCATCTTTATCAATAACAGGCAGGTCGTTGATACGTCTGACATTATTATCGCCAGCCAGAAACAGTCTAAAAATAAAATCGACCGTGAGGCTTTTATATTATTCTCGTCGGAACCATGAATATTCTTCTCATAAGTATTCTTCATGGTTTGCGTAGGTCGTTATTCAAAAGCATCGAAATTTCTTATCACGTCGCAATGAAATATTTTGCATTAGCGTCGCTGACAAATAGCGTGGGTAATTTGATGAGGTCGAGCATTATTCTTTATCTTTATGAAACGCGTGAAATGCTTATTAAACCGTCATGTTATGGCGTTATCATTTTTTTCTGACAACATGCTACTGTTCGCTTTTTAAACGCGAAGAATGTTATGCAAATCCATAAAGTGATCAAACCCGAGTTTGTGAAGAAGTTTTCCTGTGTCGGTCCTGACTGCCTGATTTCCTGTTGTCAGGGATGGCAAATAGATATCGACAAGAAAACTCATCATGATTACCTCAACGCACACCATCCGGAAATCTCCAGCCTGGCGAAAGAGAATTTGATGCTGGTGCGAAAAGGTAAACAAAGATATTCGAGAATTAAGCTGGACGCGCAGGGGCAGTGTCCGTTTCTCGACGAAAATAAACTCTGCCTGGTTCATCGCGAGCTGGGAGGCAACGCGCTTTCAGTTACCTGTTCTACTTATCCACGTTGTAAAAAGCACTACGCGGATACAACTCGTTATTCGATGACGCTTTCATGTCCAGAAGTAGCCCGGCTGGTATTGTTCGATGCCGACAGCATGTTAGTGCATGAACAAGATGAGCTGCTGGCGAAGGCGAAAAACAATATCATCGCCCGGCAGCAGCCGGTTAATCAGATCCAACAGATTGTGCATCTCTTTGCCTGGCACCTTCTACAGGCGCCATCGTTGAACGTTGAAGAGAACCTGATGGCGCTGGCACAGTTTATGGTTTACCTGCAGCGCATTGAGTTCGATCTGCATCGCCATTTTGCGCAGGCCGAACAGTATCATCAGGAACTATTAAGCGAGCTGGCGGCAGGTATAAGTTTGATTCATCGTTCAACGTCAACGGAGTCGGTTGGATTGAAGGTGCGCGCGCTGTCGGCATTGGGTTCACTTATCGCGAATGAAGGCGCCAGGGATAACATTATCGCTGGGGTGCATCGGAAGATGGCGGCGTATTTAAACATTACAGCCAGCACGGATAAGCAGGATCTGGTCGACAAGTTTGCAGTTCTGGATAAGCAATGGCAGCAGCTTTGCCAGGATTCTATCCTTAGCGCCCCGCATGTATTGCGCAATTTACTGACCTACAAAATTTACCACTGTCATTTTCCGGATGCTGATTTCTCAACGATCATGCGCCAGGTTTACCGTTTAATCCTCGATTATTTCTATATTAAGCATTTGTTGAGTGTGACATCGCTGGAAGTCACTCCTGATGAGGCAACGGTGTTAAAGATTGTGGCGAGCCTTGCCGAGAAAACCTTGCATTCACCAATTATCAATCAGCGGATGGATAAAGCGATTGGCATGATCAATGCCGGGGATGATCTCTCCTGCCTGCTGTTGATTTGTTAAATTCGCCTGCCGGAGACTGGGTTAAGTCTTTGTCTGACATGTCGCCGCCATTGCAATAAATGTTAAGAAAGAACTCGGTTAAGCCGATTGAATCATGAACAGAAGAAAATGTCTGGTTTTAATCGTATTACAAGGGATTGGTGAACGTCAGTAGAGGCATTTTGGCGGAAGATCACAGGAGTCGAACCTGCCCGGGACCGCTGGCGGCCCCAACTGGATTTGAAGTCCAGCCGCCTCACCGGAGACGACGATCTTCCGCGCCTCGATTGCTACATGGAGGCGGGGCGCATTATAGCTACTTCCTCGCCTTATCACATCCCCCATCACACTTTTTTCCGTATCGTTTCGTCTTGCCATGATCCCTTTCACAGAAACCTTCAGCAAATCCATAAGTTACATTTTGGCGCTACCGCGATCACAGAAAACAAGAAACGTAAGTTGATAACAAAAAATAGCAATATCCGCACTCTTAAGGATGGTTTACTTTCGGGCTGTCTGACTGGCGCCTTCTTCACTTGTCATGCTTGCGGTAACAAAAATTTCAGAACGAAAGGAACGGATTATGAAAATCAGCGATGGAAACTGGCTTATTCAACCTGGTCTTAATTTGATTCACCCCATCCAGGTTTTTGATGTTGAGCTGCGGGGAAAGGAGATGGTGGTTTACGCCGCGCCGCGTGATGTGCGGGAGCGTACCTGGCAGTTGGATACGCCACTGTTTACGCTGCGCTTTTTTTCACCTCAGGAAGGTGTGGTTGGCGTGCGGATTGAGCATTTTCAAGGGGCGCTGGATAACGGTCCGCACTACCCGCTTAATGTGTTGCATGACGTTCCGGTGGAGATGCAAAACACAATTGAATATGCCGAGCTGAAGAGCGGTAATTTGAGTGTTCGTGTTACCAAAGGTGAATTCTGGTCGCTCGATTTTCTGCGCAATGGTGTGCGTATTACCGGTAGCCAGTTGAAAAATAACGGCTATATACAGGACACCAACACCAACCGTAGCTACATGTTTGAGCGCCTGGATCTCGGTGTCGGTGAAACAGTATACGGTCTGGGGGAACGCTTCACCGCGCTGGTGCGTAACGGTCAGACGGTGGAAACCTGGAACCGTGACGGCGGAACCAGCACCGAACAGGCGTACAAAAACATCCCGTTCTATATCACCAACCGTGGCTACGGCGTGCTGGTTAATCATCCGCAGTGCGTCTCGTTTGAAGTGGGATCGGAGAAAGTCTCCAAAGTGCAGTTCAGCGTCGAGGGTGAATATCTCGAATACTTTGTTATCGATGGCCCGACGCCGAAAGCGGTGCTCGATCGTTATACCCGTTTTACCGGGCGTCCGGCACTGCCGCCAGCATGGTCCTTTGGTTTGTGGTTAACGACTTCATTTACCACTAATTATGACGAAGCTACGGTAAACAGCTTTATCGACTGCATGGCGGAACGTAATCTGCCGCTACATGTTTTCCACTTCGACTGTTTCTGGATGAAAGCCTTCCAGTGGTGCGATTTTGAGTGGGATCCGGTCACTTTCCCTGACCCGGAAGGGATGATTCGCCGCTTGAAAGCGAAAGGGCTGAAAATCTGCGTCTGGATTAACCCTTATATAGGGCAAAAATCGCCGGTATTTAAAGAGTTGCAAGAGAAAGGATATTTACTCAAACGCCCGGACGGCTCGTTATGGCAATGGGATAAATGGCAGCCAGGCCTGGCGATTTATGATTTTACCAACCCAGATGCCTGCAAATGGTACGCCGATAAACTGAAAGGCCTGGTAGCGATGGGCGTCGATTGCTTTAAGACCGACTTTGGCGAACGTATTCCAACAGACGTTCAGTGGTTTGACGGTTCCGATCCGCAGAAAATGCATAATCATTATGCGTACATCTACAACGAACTGGTATGGAACGTCCTGAAAGACACTGTCGGTGAGGAAGAGGCTGTCCTGTTTGCCCGTTCCGCTTCCGTGGGCGCACAGCAATTTCCCGTGCACTGGGGCGGAGACTGCTACGCCAATTACGAATCGATGGCGGAAAGCCTGCGCGGCGGGTTATCTATTGGCCTTTCCGGTTTTGGTTTCTGGAGCCACGATATCGGTGGCTTTGAGAATACCGCTCCGGCACACGTTTACAAACGCTGGTGCGCATTTGGTTTGCTCTCCAGCCATAGCCGTTTGCATGGCAGCAAATCTTATCGTGTGCCGTGGGCCTATGATGATGAATCCTGCGATGTCGTGCGCCATTTCACACAGCTTAAATGCCGCATGATGCCGTATCTGTACCGCGAAGCCGCTCGTGCTAACGCGCTGGGTACGCCGATGATGCGCGCAATGGTGATGGAGTTCCCGGACGATCCAGCCTGTGATTATCTTGACCGTCAATACATGTTGGGCGACAGCGTGATGGTTGCGCCAGTGTTCTCTGAAGCGGGCGATGTACAGTTTTACCTGCCAGAAGGTCGCTGGACGCATCTGTGGCGTAACGATGAAACAGAAGGCAGCCGTTGGCATAAACAGCAGCATGATTTTCTTAGTTTGCCGGTTTACGTGCGTGACAACACCTTACTGGCGCTGGGGAACAATGATCAACGCCCCGACTACGCGTGGCATGAAGGCACGGCTTTCCAGCTTTTTAATCTGCAAGACGGGCGTGAAGCTGTCTGTGAAGTGCCCGCCGCCGACGGTTCGGTGATCTTCACCCTGAAAGCGGCGCGTACTGAAAATACGATTATCGTGACAGGCGCGGGCGAGGCGAAGAACTGGACACTGTGCTTGCGTAATATTGCGAAAGTAAATGGTTTGCAAGGCGGTTCGCAGACCGAAACTGAGTTGGGTGTGGTGGTGTCGCCAGTGGGTAACTCACTGACAATTATGCTGTAATTTGTTGAAAAAATGCCGGGTACGGCTATGTCGTACCCAGCGAGATTGATTTTTACTGCACTGGCTCCGTTGACGTGACTTCGCCACTGGAAACTACGCCAGCATTCATGGTTTGGGTTACCTGCTGCTTTTCTGCGTTCACAGCATGGAGTTGTCCGTTAACCGTGGGTTTTAGCGGTACATCGGTCTGAATATCGCCGCTGGCGGTGAGCTGAATATTGCCATCGCCCGTAATCGGTAACTCTGGCCATCCCCACTGTTGCAAAATGTTCATCGGCACACCGCGTCCGTTCAGGCTGATATGGGTCTGGCGCTGCGGCGTTTGTGAGACGCTGGCAGTAGCTTCAAGAATGCCTTTCTCGGTAAACGCGCTAAGTTCGCTGATATTCACCGTGCTGCTATTGGCGGTTAGCGCCAGCGACGGGCGACGAACGTCGACACGATTGAACGTTGCGGCGGCGGCATTCAGGTTCGCCGTGCCACTCCAGACGCCCCACTTATGATCGGCAACCAGCGTCAGATTCGCGCCATAACCATCCAGCGCAGTGAGCTGCCACGGGAAGTTCGGATCGATATCAATGAGCAGGTTACGGCTGGCGCTAAATCTCTTCAGTTGCAGGCGGTTTAACCAGCTTGGGGCCGCTTCCATCCACAACTGTTGCCAGTTTTTCGGCAAGGTATATTCCAGCCCGACGATTGCTGCATCGTCGAGGATCAGCGTTTTCCCGTCGCGTTGCCAGTTCCCTGACGTTCGGACCATTCCGCCTTCCCAGCGGCTGGTGAACTGGCGAAGCGCCACGCCCTGTGGGGAAAACTCCGCGTTCATAATCGGGTCAAATAAATGCAGCGAACCATAAATAAACTCGCTGGCGTTCATTGACAGCTTGCCTTCCTGCGTCTGCCAGTCATCTTTAATGAAGGTCATGTTGCGCAAGCTGAGATCGAGGTCGGTCACCGCCCAGTCCGGACCTTGCAGGCGAGCGTCGATCACTTCAAGGCGACCAATCTGCAACGACGGGACAGAGCGCAAAGGTGCAAAGAAATCGGTCAGAGATTTTTCGCTTTGCAGACGGATATCAGCCAGGCGCAGATTTTCCACCTGCCAGCTACCATCGGCATTACGCTGCGCATTACCGGTTAATGAACCACGGGCGATATCGGCGCCCAGATTCGTAAGCGTGACGCGATCGTTATCAATAGTGCCTTCAATCAGTACATTGGTAGCAGCAACATCGTTGAGCGACAGAGAGCCGGCACTGAACTGAATTTGAGCCTTCGTGCCCAGAACTTTACCGGCTTCCGGCGACCACGGAACGACGCCGCCATTTACTCGCTGTGCGCTGAGATTCCACTCACTATTGGGGCTGTTAAACGCCATATCACGCAGTTGCAGACGATCCGCTTTGAACGGTAGCGGCGCGGTCTGGTCGGTGAGATTTAGCGTCCCGTTTTCCAGCAGGATAGTATCAACATGGCGTGGTTCGCTCAGTTGCCGACTACTTAGCGCAATATCGACACTTTTCGCCACCAGAGTGGCAGGTTGACCATCGCGACCGAATGTGACGTTCTCCAGCACGATATGAGATGGCGCGGAAAAGCGGTGATCCATCGCCCCGAAGGTCAAATGATAGTCGCTATTTCTGGAGATCCATGCGCTGATATGCTCTGCTCCCCAGCGGGTTTGCAGCAGGAAATAGAGGCCAGCGATCGCCACGAATAGCGCGATGAAAATGTAGAGAAGCAGCTTCCCAATAAATTTCATGGTCTTCCATCCCGTGAAATGCACATAAGGGAGTTATGCACGATTTACGCGCATTCCTCAAGGCGGGAATGGAGAAAGCGAGTGGCTACGGCGGTAAAGAATTTTACCGCCGCGAGTGGATTACTGTTTTTCTGGCGGGAAAATCAGATTCAGCACAATGGCAGTGATACCGCCAGCGGCGATCCCGGAGGAGAGCAGGTTTTTCAGCCAGTCAGGGGCAAACTGCAAAATCAGTGGTTGCTGAGACACGCCCAGACCGACCGCCAGTGACAGAGCAATAATCAGAATGGCTCGACGGTTCAGCGGCTCTCGAGAAACGATACGCACACCGGATGCGGCGATAGTACCAAACATCACCAGCGTAGCGCCGCCAAGTACCGGCTCAGGAATATGCTGCACAAAACCGCTCACAGCCGGGAACAGACCGAGCACAATCAGCATCAGCGCAACGACAAAACCGACATACCGGCTGGCAACACCGGTCAACTGGATCACCCCGTTGTTCTGCCCGAAGCAGGAGTTCGGGAAGGTGTTAAACACCGCCGACACAAACGAGTTCAGGCCATTCGCCAGCACGCCGCCTTTCAGACGTTTCATGTACAGCGGACCAGAAACCGGTTGTTCGGAAACGTCGGAGGTGGCGGTGATATCGCCAATAGTTTCCAGCGAGGTGATCATAAAGACCAGCATCAGCGGCAACAGCAGACTCCATTCAATACCAAGCCCGTAATAGAGCGGTGTTGGCACCATAATCAGTTCTTGCGTCATCGGCTCGTTGCTTTCTGGCAACATGCCCATAAACCACGCCAGCGCATATCCGGCTGCCATCGCAATCACCAGCGAGGCCACGCGTAAGTAAGGGTTACGTTGACGGTTAAGCAGAATGATTAAAGCTAAGACCACACCCGCCAGCAGCAGATTTTTCGGTGCGCCAAAGGTGTTATCGTTCATGGCCGCATAACCGCCGCCAATGGACGTTAACCCAACCTGTATTAGCGACAGGCCGATAATCATCACCACTACGCCAGAAACCAGCGGCGTAATAATGCGGCGCGCCAGGTGCAAAACGCGGGAGATTACCATTTCGGTGCAGCTTGCCAGCATCAGTGTGCCGAAGAGCGCCGCCATCATGGTTGGAACATCGGCGCCACCGGTCTTCAGTGCCGTTCCACCCATAATCAGCGGGGCAACGAAGTTAAAGCTGGTGCCCTGAATAGACAACAACCCGGAACCAACCGGCCCCCAGGCTTTAATCTGAATAATCGACGCCACACCGGAGGCAAACAGCGACATACTAATAATGTGTTGCGTGTCCTGTGCTGGTAAACCCAGCGCCTGGCAAATTAACAGTGCTGGCGTGATTACCGCGACAAACATCGCCAGCAGATGCTGACAGGCGGCAAACAGAGTTTGAGCAAGCGGCGGACGATCTTCAAGACGATAAATCAGTTCGCTGTTTTGAGTCTGCGCAACCGGTTGCGCATTTTCTGACTCTAGGGTGGAAACAGACATCGAAAACAATCCCGTGGTGGCAAAGCGGGCATTTTAGCTGACCGAAAGGTAAAAGCAAACGTTTGCCATGCATTCTTCTAAATATTTAAATGCGATAAATGCACTTTTTTATATAACTTTTGGTTGTTTTCTGCTTAAAATCCATGCCATTTTTTTATTTTCAGCTGAGAATTCGAACCGGGATAGCATGACTCGATACTCGTCATATTTCGCCCTAATGCACATGCGCGATGAAGTATGACGAGTGTGAAAGAGTGGTGCGGACACAAAGGAGTAACTATGTTTCATCTCGATACTTTAGCAACGCTTGTTGCTGCAACGCTGACGTTGCTGCTCGGGCGCAAGTTGGTCCATTCCGTCTCCTTTCTGAAGAAATACACCATACCTGAACCAGTTGCCGGAGGGTTGCTGGTGGCACTGGCGCTGCTGGTGCTGAAAAAAAGTATGGGCTGGGAAGTCAATTTTGATATGTCCCTGCGCGATCCGTTGATGCTGGCATTCTTCGCAACCATTGGTCTGAATGCCAATATTGCCAGCCTGCGTGCCGGTGGGCGTGTGGTGGGGATTTTCCTCATCGTGGTTGTTGGCCTGTTGGTGATGCAAAATGCTATCGGCATTGGGATGGCAAGCCTGTTAGGGCTTGATCCGCTGATGGGGCTGCTGGCCGGTTCTATTACGCTTTCTGGCGGACACGGTACGGGAGCTGCGTGGAGTAAATTGTTCATTGAACGTTATGGCTTCACCAACGCGACGGAAGTGGCGATGGCCTGTGCAACTTTTGGTCTGGTGCTGGGCGGCTTGATTGGGGGGCCGGTGGCGCGGTATCTGGTGAAGCACTCCACCACGCCGAACGGTATTCCGGATGACCAGGAAGTCCCCACCGCATTTGAAAAGCCGGACGTGGGGCGCATGATCACTTCGCTGGTACTAATTGAAACCATCGCGCTGATTGCTATCTGTCTGACGGTGGGGAAAATTGTTGCGCAACTTTTGGCTGGCACCGCTTTTGAATTGCCAACCTTCGTTTGCGTGCTTTTTGTGGGCGTGATTCTGAGCAACGGTTTGTCCATGATGGGCTTTTACCGTGTCTTTGAGCGTGCGGTATCGGTTCTGGGTAACGTAAGCCTGTCGTTGTTCCTGGCGATGGCGTTGATGGGGCTGAAGCTGTGGGAGCTGGCTTCGCTGGCGCTGCCGATGCTGGCGATTCTGGTCGCACAGACTATCTTCATGGCGTTGTACGCTATCTTCGTCACCTGGCGCATGATGGGCAAAAACTACGATGCGGCGGTGCTGGCTGCGGGTCACTGTGGTTTTGGCCTTGGTGCAACGCCAACGGCAATCGCCAACATGCAGGCGATTACCGAACGCTTTGGCCCGTCGCACATGGCCTTCCTGGTGGTGCCGATGGTCGGTGCGTTCTTTATCGATATCGTTAACGCCCTGGTGATTAAGCTGTATTTGATGTTGCCGATTTTTGCGGGGTAACCGATGAAGCGGCGGTATGTGTGCCGCCGCAACAAAGACAAATGCCAGATACGCTTCGCTTATCTGGCCTGCGTAATGATTATCAATTTATTGATTTTTTTTGGTTTTTTGTAGGTCGGATAAGGCGTTCACGCCGCATTCGGCAGGAAGGTAAATCAACCTGAAACGGCGGTCTTCTCTCCGCCGTCTTTATGCATTTGAGTAGCGTTCCGTCTCCGGCATCCAGCGTTCTATCAGGGCTTTTGCCTGTTGTGGGTAACGTTCGTGAATATGCCGTGCCAGGCGCTGAACTTCTGGGATCATGGCCTGATCGCGCAATAAATCTGCCACTTTAAATTCGGCATTACCCGTCTGACGCGTACCTAACAATTCACCAGGGCCGCGAATCTCCAAATCTTTTTGTGCAATCACAAACCCGTCGCTGCTGTCACGCAGCACTTGCAGGCGAATTTGCGCCGTTTTGGAGAGCGGCGTTTTGTAGAGCAGCACGCAGTGAGAAGCCACCGCGCCACGCCCCACGCGCCCGCGAAGCTGGTGTAACTGCGCCAGACCCAGGCGCTCCGGGTTTTCGATAATCATCAGGCTGGCGTTAGGCACATCAACGCCGACTTCAATGACGGTAGTGGCAACCAACAGGTGTAACTCGCCTTGTTTAAACGACGCCATCACCGCCTGTTTCTCGGCAGGTTTCATACGCCCATGTACCAGGCCAACGTTCAGTTCCGGCAACGCCAATTTCAACTCTTCCCAGGTAGCTTCCGCTGCCTGCGCTTCCAGTAACTCTGACTCTTCAATCAACGTACAAACCCAGTAAGCCTGACGTCCTTCAGTCATGCAGGCGTGACGCACGCGGTCAATGATGTCGTTACGACGCGTATCCGGGATTGCCACTGTCGTCACTGGTGTACGCCCTGGCGGCAGTTCATCAATGACCGAGGTATCGAGATCGGCATAGGCGGTCATTGCCAGCGTGCGGGGGATCGGCGTGGCGGTCATGATCAACTGATGAGGATGGAAGCCTTGCTGCTGGCCTTTTTCCCACAATGCCAGACGCTGATGCACACCGAAACGATGCTGTTCGTCGATGATCACCAGCGCCAGACCGTTAAACTGTACCTGTTCCTGGAAGATGGCGTGAGTGCCGACAATCATCTGCACCTGACCGTTGGCGATGGCTTCCTGCTGCGCCAGTCGCGCTTTACCTTTCTGCTTACCAGCCAGCCAACCCACTTCAATACCCAGCGGCTCAAACCAGTTGCGAAAGTTATTGGCGTGCTGTTCGGCGAGCAACTCGGTTGGTGCCATCAGCGCCACCTGTTTACCGTGAGCAATTGCACGCAGCGCGGCGAGGGCAGCAACCAGCGTTTTACCGGAACCTACATCGCCTTGTACCAGACGCATCATGGGAACATCCAGCGCCATATCGCGCTCGATCTCCGCCACCACACGTGCCTGAGCGCCCGTTGGTTTGAACGGTAAGGCGGCAAGGAGTTTATTTTTCAGCGCGTCATTGGCGCTAAGCGGTTGGGCATGAAAACGTTGTGCTCCAGCGCGTAACGCCAGCATACTGAGGTTGTGCGCCAGTAGTTCTTCCAGAATCAGACGACGTTGTGCCGGATGCTGCCCGCTTTCCAGATCGCTAAGTTGCAGCGTCGGCGGCGGGCGATGCAGCGTTCTCAAGGCTTCCGGCAGCGTCATCATCCCTTGTGACAGTTCCGGCGGCAACAGTTCTTCAATAGCGCAGGTGTCGAGCAGATCCAGCGCCTGGTCGGTTAATTTACGCAGCGTTGCCTGTTTAACGCCTTCAGTCGTTGGGTAAACCGGCGTAAGCGTTTCCTGTAGCTCCGGGGTACTGAGATCACCCTGTACGCGATATTCCGGATGGATCATCTCCGCGCCATATTTGCCGCGCTTTGCTTCGCCGTAGGCCAGCACGCGGCGGCCCGTCGCCAGGCTATTTTTCATCGCCGCGCTGAAATTGAAAAAGCGCATGGTGAGAATGCCGGAACCGTCGCTAATCTGGCAGGTCATCATCCGCCGACCGCCGAAGGAGATATTACAGTTCAGCACTTCGCCTTCCACCGTGGCATAAACGCCCGGCAGTAGCTCACCGATGGGGTAGAGATGGGTGCGATCTTCGTAGCGCAGAGGAAGGTGTAACAGTAAGTCCTGCACGGTATGCAGGTTGATTTTCGCCAGCTTGTTACTTTGCGCCGCGCCAACGCCCGTTAGGGAACTGAGCGGGACAGCATCTAACAGGCGACCTTTCATGGCGCTTACCCTGCAGCCTGCATGGTGGCCCACCAGTTAGCATCGGCTTCAATTTCACCTTGCTGATTGACGTGGGGATAGGGCAGACCTTTGCGTTTTGCGACTTTCGCCAGTACCGGATAGCCGCCTTCAAACAGCAGGCGTTGTTGTTCTGCTTCCGGTAACATGCTGTTTTCACGCAGATACATGCCAGCGTTTTGCCGCTGACGCTGGGCTTCGTAAAGAATGAGTGCTGATGCGACGGAGACGTTCAGCGACTGCACCATGCCGATCATCGGAATGATGATGTCCTGATCCGCCAGTGCTAACGCTTCCTGCGTGATGCCCGTTTTCTCCTGACCCATCAAAATACAGGTCGGGCGGGTGTAATCAATTTCGCGGAAATCGACGGCGTTATCAGAAAGATGTGTAGCCAGAATCTGCATTCCCTGGCCTTTCAGATGGGCGACAGCATCGCCAATGGTGCGGTGCGTTTTCACCTGTACCCAACTGTTGCTGCCAGCCGCAGCCGAGGCCATAGTGCGCATCCGGCTGCCAGGCCAGACGGCATGAACTTCATGTACGCCAACGGCATCTGCGGTACGAATGATCGCAGAAACGTTATGGGGTTTGTGAACCTGTTCCATGCAGACGGTCAGATCAGGCTGCCGCCTGGCGAGCATTTCACAGATGCGTGCATAACGTGTTGGGTTCATAAAACATTAATTTCTGTTTCGGGTGACTTTAATCACGTCTGGCATCACACGGATTTTGCGCATGATATTTGCCAGATGTACGCGATCCCGGGCGGTCAGGCGAATAAAGGCACTGTAGACGCGACCATCTTTCTCTTCCGTATTCAAACTTTGAATATTGGAATTGGTGGTGTTGATCGCCGCTGTCAGGTTTGCCAGCGCACCCTGATGGTTGAACATTTCTACCTTGATTTCAGTAATGAACTCCTGCGCCGTCTCTTTATCCCATTCCACAGCCATAAACTTCTCTGGCTCTTTCTGGTAGCCACGGATGTTACGGCAGGACTCATGGTGGATCACCAGACCTTTACCGGGGCTAACATGGGCGATGATCGGGTCGCCGGGAATAGGGCGGCAGCATTTAGCAAAAGTGATTAACACGCCATCAGCGCCTTTAATCGGCAGATGCCCGTGGCTTTGGGTTGCTGGTGGAATGGAACCGTCTCCCTGCTGGAGATTCTTCGCTACCACTACGCTCATTGCATTGCCAAGACCGATTTCTGCCAGCAAATCGTCAAGCGTCGCCAGTTTCATGCGATCCAGTTCGCGCTGAATATTTTCCTGCGGGATTTCATTCAGCTTACGGCTGCCACCCAACGCGTGGTTGAGCAGGCGACGACCCAGGCTGACGGAATCATCACGCTTGAGGTTTTTCAGCAACTGGCGAATTTTGGCGCGTGCTTTCGAGCTGACGACAAAGTTCAGCCAGGCGGCATTCGGGCGAGCGCCCGGTGCGGTAATGATTTCAACGGTTTGTCCGCTGGAGAGTGGCTGCGACAGCGGGTAAGGCTGACGATCAACTCGCGCACCCACGCAGGCATGACCGATATCGGTATGCACCGCGTACGCGAAGTCAACAGGCGTGGCACCGGCAGGCAGTTCGACAATGCGTCCTTCCGGTGTGAAAACGTAAATCTCATCCGGGAAGAGATCGGATTTAACGCTCTCGATAAATTCAAATGAGCTACCGGCGCTCTGCTGAAGCTCCAGCAGGCTCTGCATCCAACGCTGGGCGCGGATTTGCGCAGTGGTGCTGGTCTCGCCGTGCTCTTTATAAGCCCAGTGTGCGGCAACACCCATCTCCGCCATCTGATCCATATCTTCGGTACGGATCTGGACTTCAACCGGAACGCCGTGGGGGCCAATCATTGAGGTGTGCAAAGACTGATAACCGTTCGCTTTTGGAATGGCGATGTAGTCTTTCACGCGACCTGGACGCGGCTTATACAGGCTGTGCATCTGACCGAGCACGCGATAACAGGTGTCGGAATCATTGACGATCACGCGGAAGGCGTAGATATCCATGATTGAGTGAAAACGCTGCTCTTTGAGCACCATTTTGCAGTAAATCGAATAAAGATGTTTCTCGCGACCACTGACGCGGCACGGTATTCCCGCTTCCTGCAAACGTCCTTCGATTTCAGAGAGGATTTTTTGGATCATCTCTTTACGGTTGCCGCGCGCGGCTTTCACCACTTCTTTAATTACGCGGTAACGGTTGGGATACAGCGCCTCAAAACCCAACTCTTCGAGTTCGGTTTTAATATGGTGGATACCTAAACGGTGTGCCAGCGGGCTGTAGATTTCGAGAGTTTCGCGGGCGATGCGGCGACGTTTGTCTGGGCGAAGTGAGCCCAGCGTGCGCATGTTGTGGGTACGGTCTGCGAGTTTGATGAGGATGACGCGGATATCCTGCACCATCGCCATAATCATCTTGCGAAAGTTTTCGGCCTGCGCCTCTTTCTTATCGCGAAACTTGAGTTTATCAAGTTTCGACACCCCCTCTACCAGCTCGGCGACGCTTTTGCCAAAAAGCTGTTCCATGTCCTGGTAGGTGGCGGGAGTATCTTCAATCACGTCATGCAGCAGGGCAGCCATCAGCGTTTCATAGTCGAGTTTCATCTCGGCCAGAATGCAGGCAACCGCTACCGGGTGCGTGATATAGGGTTCACCGCTTGAACGTGTTTGCCCCTCGTGAGCATCACGTGCAACGAGATACGCCTGCCGCAGACGCTTAATTTGGTCTTCTGGCAGGTAGTTTTGAATCAGTTGATTCAGGCTTTCAAACAGATACAAGGGCGACCCGCTTTGTGATTAACGACGACCTTCAGCAATAGCGGTAACGGCTTGAATTTCAGCGGCTTCCTGCTCTTGCTGTTCCTGGCGTTCGCGAACATCAAGGATCTGGTTGTTGATCAGACCTTCTTCGATTTCGCGCAGCGCGATTACTGTGGTTTTATCGTTTTCTTCCGGTACTAGCGGATCCTTTCCGCCTACCTGCATCTGACGAGCGCGACGCGCGGCGACCAGTACCAGGTCAAAACGGTTACCAATTTTCTCTACAGCGTCCTGAACAGTTACGCGTGCCATACTTAAAAAGCTCCACAGGTGAAGAAATGACTGGGCATGATACTGAAAGAAGGTTCAGTCTGCCAACAATTTGCTGATTAAAGCGTCATGACGTTGCTTTTGGCGACTCATGCGCAAGCGTTCGGCGCGAATAATGGTCTTCAGATCACCCAGTGCGGTGTCAAAATCATCATTCACAATCAAATAATCATATTCGGCGTAATGGCTCATTTCTGCAACTGCTTGCGCCATACGCTTTGCAATGACCTCTTCGCTGTCCTGACCGCGACCGCGTAGACGGCGATCCAGCTCGATTTTGGACGGCGGTAAAATAAAGATACTACGCGCATGTGGCATCTTCTGGCGAATTTGTTGCGCACCCTGCCAGTCGATATCCAGAAAAACATCTACGCCACTTGCCAGTACTTGCTCAATGGCTTCGCGCGAAGTGCCATAGTAATTACCGAACACTTCCGCGTGCTCAAGGAATGCATCTCTGCTAATCATCTCTTTAAATTCATCATGATTAACAAAGAAGTAATGTTCACCGTGTACTTCACCTGGACGCGGTGCACGCGTGGTGTGTGAAACAGAAACCTGGGTGTCATACAACGGTTGGGTTTTTAATAAAGCCTGAATCAGGCTGGATTTACCCGCGCCACTGGGGGCAGAAACAATATAAAGCGTGCCTTGAGCCATGAGTATCTTTCGTATGTGATTAGCGAAATAAAGCCTACATACGAGCTTATTATACACGGCGCGGTCACGTGACGTAGCCCTTGCTCATACTTTTTGCGCAAAGTTGTTGCGTTTTGCGTAGCTGTTTCCGCAATTCCCTGTCATTTGCTGCAATCAGAACGATTCTCTGGAAGCGTCCTCGCACACTTCGTTTTTGCCACTCGGATTTACATTCACCACGTTGTATACCTGCCCGCCTGACTACAGCGGAGGTGATGATGAAAGTATGGATAGCGGTGTTAATGGGGATTTTGTGCTGGCAATCATCGGCGCAGGCCGTCTGCCCAGCCTGGTCGCCCGCCAGAGCGCATGAAGAAATTTCCCGCCTGCAACAACAAATAAAACAGTGGGACGATGATTACTGGAAATTAGGGAAAAGTGACGTGGAAGACAGTGTTTACGATCAGATAAGTGCCCGTCTTACGCAGTGGCAACGTTGTTTTGGTGAAGAGACGCATCGTGACGCCATGATGCCGCTTTTAAACGGCACGGTTATCCATCCGGTTGCACATACGGGCGTACGCAAAATGGCGGATAAAAATGCGTTAAGCCTGTGGATGCGTGAACGCAGCGATCTTTGGGTGCAACCAAAAGTTGATGGTGTTGCGGTAACTCTGGTCTACCGTGAGGGAAAACTGATTAAAGCGATCAGTCGTGGTAATGGTCTGAAAGGCGAAGACTGGACGCAGAAAGTACGTTCGATTCCTTCTGTACCACAATCCGTCAGCGGACCTTTAGCCAACAGTACGCTGCAGGGCGAAATATTTCTCCAGCGTGAGGGGCATATCCAACAACAAATGGGGGGAATGAATGCGCGCTCGAAAGTCGCGGGCATGATGATGCGGCAGAACAATACTGACGCGCTAAATTCACTTGGCGTGTTTATCTGGGCGTGGCCGGATGGACCGCAGTTAATGACCGAGCGATTGCAACAGCTTGCAACCGCAGGGTTTAGTCTGACGCAGATGTACACTCGCGCAGTCAAAAATGCTGATGAGGTTGAGCGGATACGTAATGAGTGGTGGAAAACAGCGTTACCCTTTGTTACCGATGGTGTCGTTGTGCGAGCGGCGAAAGAACCCGAATCCATCCATTGGCTACCGGGTCAGGCGAACTGGTTGGTGGCGTGGAAATATCAACCCGTGGCACAGGTTGCCGAAGTGAATGCGATTCAGTTTGCGGTGGGTAAGAGCGGCAAAATATCGGTGGTGGCGTCACTCGCGCCTGTCATGCTGGATGATAAAAAAGTTCAGCGGGTGAATATTGGTTCCGTCAGGCGCTGGCAGGAATGGGATATTGCGCCTGGCGATCAAATTCTCGTCAGTCTCGCCGGTCAGGGTATTCCACGCATTGATGATGTGGTCTGGCGCGGAACGGAACGTACTAAACCAATGCCGCCAGAAAACCGCTTTAATTCGTTGACCTGCTACTTTGCTTCTGATGTTTGTCAGGAGCAATTCGTTTCACGGCTAGTCTGGCTGGGGTCAAAACAGGTTTTGGGTCTGGACGGCATTGGTGAAGCTGGCTGGCGTGCGCTGCATCAGACTCATCGTTTTGAGCATATCTTTTCATGGCTTCAGTTAACGCCAGAGCAATTACAGAACACGCCGGGGATAGCGAAAAGCAAAAGCGAGCAGTTATGGCATCAGTTTAATCTGGCACGTAAGCAGCCTTTTACCCGTTGGGTGATGGCAATGGGAATACCCTTAACCCAGGCGGCGCTTAACGCCAGCGATTCCAGCACCTGGGAGCAAGTTTTGCAGAGAAGCGAACAGCATTGGCGGCAACTGCCAGAGACAGGCCCCCGTCGTGCCAGCCAACTTATTGAATGGAAAGATAATGGGCAAATCAAGATGCTGGGCAACTGGCTGGCTGCCCAGCAGATCACAGGTTTTGCACCTTAGTGACCTTCGTGGCTGTAGTAAAAGACGGGTAAACCCAGCTTAAGACGCAGCGCCAGCAAGCGAGCGAAAAAGCCAAACACCAGAGTGGAAATAATCACCACATCATGGTTAGAGACGTAGTGTTGCAACGCGATATAGAGTACGGCGGAGGCAAATGAAACCCCAGCATACAGCTCTTTCTGAAAGACCAGCGGGATGCGTTTACAGAACATATCGCGCAAAACGCCGCCAAACACACCGGTCGTCACCGCCGCGACAACGGCAATGATCGGACCGTGCCCCATATCCAGCGCGACTTGTGCACCAATAATAGAAAAAACTACCAGCCCGAGCGCATCAAGCACCAGAAAGACTTTGCGCAGATAAGGCATCACCGGGGCAACAATAGTGGTCAGTACGGCGGCTGTGGCGACAATAATCACATATTCCGGATGCTTGACCCAACCGAGCGGATAGTGGCCCAAAAGAATATCCCGCACTGAGCCACCACCGATTGCGGTGGCGGTCGCAATGATAATTACGCCAAATGTATCCATTCGGCGTCGCCCAGCCGCCAGCGCCCCCGTCATGGCTTCGGCGGTAATACCAACCAAATACAAAATGTGTAAAAGCATGGTTCTCTCCCTAAAAATCTGTCTGGCAGGGTAGCGATTTGTGCACATTGTCACGATTGAGATTTTTTAAGGTGAGTTTGGATTGATAATTTATAGTTATGTGAAATTTGTACTTTCTGCAAAGCTAATGCATTTTTCTGATGTTGTGTTAAGAAAAATGCATTAGAAAAAGTATGGGGTTTTTGACGTTTTTTGGGTAGATGTACGTAGAGCCGCTGAAATTAACAATGGCCTACAATGCGATGCCGCTTACTCGATATTCTGAATCTGTTCGCGCATCTGCTCAATCAACACTTTCAACTCAATCGCGGAGTTCGTCACTTCGGCATTGATAGACTTCGAAGCAAGAGTGTTCGATTCTCGGTTGAACTCTTGCATCATAAAGTCCAGACGACGACCAACGGCTTCTTTTTTCTTGAGAATGTTGTAGGTCTCTTTGACATGCGCTTCGAGGCGATCCAGCTCTTCAGCAACATCAATTCGTTGCGCCAGCAGCACCAGCTCTTGCTCCAGACGATTGTTCTCCAGCTGAACCTGAGCATCTTCCAGCTTCGCGACCAGACGTTCACGCTGCCATTGCAGGATTTCCGGCATATGGGCGCGCACTTTAGCCACTTCGGCGGTGACGCCTTCCAGACGCTGCTCGATCAACGCTTTCAGCGCCTGACCTTCGGTTTCGCGCGCGACGATAAAGTCGTCCAGCGTACCATCAAGAGCAGCAAGAATTTCAGCGGCAATAGCGTCGAGATCCTGTTCCTGGGCTGCCATTACGCCCGGCCAGCGCAGGATATCAACGGGGTTGATTTCCCCTTCGTCGCTCTGCATCTTTACCCAATTCGCAGCAGTTACCAGCTGTTTAGCCAGTTTTTCGTTGAGGATCAGCTCACCTTGCGCGCTGACATCTGGCTCATAGCGCAGGGTACATTCCACTTTACCGCGCGTCAGGCGAGAACGAATACGCTCGCGAACGACAGGTTCCAGGCTACGGAACTGCTCCGGCAGACGAAAGTAAGTTTCCAGATAACGCTGGTTTACCGAGCGCATTTCCCAGGTTGCGCTCCCCCATTCACCCTTGATTTCACGCCGGGCGTAGGCGGTCATGCTGCGGATCATAGACGTTCCTGTTTATAAAAGGAGAGGTGGAAGGATTATAGCCATCGATGCCTTGTCAGGATAGGAATAACCGCCGGAAGTCCGTATAATGCGCAGCCACATTTGTTTCAAGCCGGAGATTTCAATATGCGTCCAGCAGGCCGTAGCAATAATCAGGTGCGTCCCGTTACCCTGACTCGTAACTATACAAAACATGCAGAAGGCTCGGTGCTGGTCGAATTTGGCGATACCAAAGTGTTGTGTACCGCCTCTATTGAAGAAGGTGTGCCGCGCTTCCTGAAAGGACAGGGGCAAGGTTGGATCACCGCAGAATACGGTATGCTGCCGCGCTCTACCCACACTCGTAACGCCCGTGAAGCGGCGAAAGGTAAGCAGGGCGGACGCACGATGGAAATCCAGCGTCTGATTGCCCGTGCATTGCGTGCGGCGGTTGATTTGAAAGCGTTGGGTGAGTTCACCATTACGCTGGATTGCGACGTACTTCAGGCCGATGGCGGCACGCGCACTGCTTCAATCACTGGTGCCTGCGTGGCGCTGGCAGATGCACTGAATAAGCTGGTTGAGAATGGCAAACTGAAAACCAACCCGATGAAAGGCATGGTGGCAGCGGTTTCGGTGGGTATCGTTAACGGCGAAGCGATTTGCGATCTGGAATACGTCGAAGACTCTGCCGCAGAAACGGATATGAACGTGGTGATGACCGAAGATGGGCGCATCATTGAAGTTCAGGGAACGGCGGAAGGCGAGCCGTTCACTCACGAAGAACTCCTCACCTTGTTGGCGCTGGCCCGAGGGGGAATCGAATCCATTGTAGCGACGCAGAAGGCGGCGCTGGCAAACTGATTTTTAAGGCGACTGATGAGTCGCCTTTTTTTTGTCTGTAGAAAAGTAAGATGAGGAGCGAAGGCATGAAACCATATCAGCGCCAGTTTATTGAATTTGCGCTTAGCAAGCAGGTATTAAAGTTTGGCGAGTTTACGCTGAAATCCGGGCGCAAAAGCCCCTATTTCTTCAACGCCGGGCTGTTTAATACCGGGCGCGACCTGGCACTGTTAGGCCGTTTTTACGCTGAAGCGTTGGTGGATTCTGGCATTGAGTTTGATCTGCTGTTTGGCCCTGCTTACAAAGGGATTCCGATTGCCACCACTACCGCTGTGGCGCTGGCGGAGCATCATGACCTTGACCTGCCATACTGCTTTAACCGCAAAGAAGCAAAAGACCACGGCGAGGGCGGCAATCTGGTCGGTAGCGCGTTACAAGGACGCGTAATGCTGGTAGATGATGTGATCACCGCCGGGACGGCGATTCGTGAGTCGATGGAAATTATTCAGGCCAATGGCGCGACGCTTGCTGGCGTGTTGATTTCACTCGATCGTCAGGAACGTGGTCGCGGTGAGATTTCCGCGATTCAGGAAGTTGAGCGTGATTACAACTGCAAAGTGATTTCTATCATCACTCTGAAAGATCTTATTGCTTACCTCGAAGAGAAGCCGGAAATGGCGGAACATCTGGCGGCGGTTAAGGCTTATCGCGAAGAGTACGGGGTTTGATAAGAAACGCCGGATGGTAAGTCATCCGGCGTCATATTACTGCAACTGCGCGGCAATCAGCGGCCAGCGGGCGTCAAAGTCATCCGTCGGGCGGTATTTAAACTCGCTGCGGACAAAACGAGACAGCATACCTTCGCAGAACGCCAGAAGTTGGCTTGCCAGCAACGTTTCATCGGTGGTGTAACCTTCACCCTCACGCATTCTCTTTTCACGCAATACCTGACGCAGCTGTGCTTCAATACGCTCGAACAGTTGGTTGATGCGTCCTTGCAGACGATCCTGTTCGAACATTAGCGCATGACCAGTGAGGATGCGGGTCAGGCCTGGATTACGTTCGCCGAAACCGAGAAGCAGCAACACAATCAGGCGCAGGCGCGCGGTAGTGTCCTTTTCATCTTTGAGAATCAGGTTAATACGAGTAATCAGGCTATCTTCGATAAACTCAATCAGGCTATCGAACATGCGGGTTTTACTGGGGAAGTGGCGATACAGAGCCGCTTCGGAAACGCCGACAGAGGCGGCCAGTTTCGCCGTCGTGATACGCTGGCTTCCATCGCTGGATTCTAACATCAACGCCAGAGACTGAAGTATTTCTTCGCGACGGTTCCTTTTCGCAGTTTGTTTTTCTGCCATGTTACAAAATACCCCTGAAAATAAGCACTTGCCAGGCGGCACCCACGCTATGACCGCAAACGAAATGTTTGCGGCGATGTTATGACGTTATTTGGATGCGTATGCGTTACTGACGACCAGAGTGACCAAAACCGCCTTCACCCCGGTCGGTGGCGTCAAAATCTTCCACCAGATTAAAATCGGCCTGTACCACCGGAACAAAAATCATCTGCGCGATACGTTCGCCAGGTTGAATGGTGAAACTGTCCTGACCACGGTTCCACACGGAGATCATCAGCTGACCCTGATAGTCGGAATCGATCAATCCCACCAGGTTACCGAGCACGATACCGTGCTTATGGCCCAGCCCGGAGCGCGGCAGCATCATCGCCGCCAGTGAAGGGTCGGCAATATGAATCGCCAGTCCGGTCGGCACTAGTGTAGTGTCGCCCGGTGCCAGTTCTACGGCGTCGTCGAGACAGGCGCGCAGGTCAAGTCCGGCTGAACCAGAAGTGGCATAAGTCGGGAGTGGAAATTCCTTCCCAACGCGCGGGTCCAGAATCTTAACGTCGATTTTCTTCATCATAACGGGTCACAATCTCGTCGAGTAATAATTGGCCAAGGAGCTCTTTTCGCTCAAGCGGTAAGATTTTATCGCCATCCTGCCAGAAAAGGTGTAATGCGTTTTTGTCGCTATTAAATCCCTGATTTTTTCTGGAAACATCGTTAGCGCAGATCAGATCAAGGTTTTTGCGGATACGTTTTTGCCGGGCGTATTCTTCCACATTATTTGTTTCGGCGGCAAATCCAACAACATAAGGCCTATGGTCTTTTAATGCGGCAACACCGGCGACAATATCGGGGTTTTTAACCATTTTTATTGTTAATTCATCACCCGGCGTAGCCTGCTTTTTGATTTTTTCGCTGGCAACGGTGGCTGCGCGGTAATCCGCGACGGCAGCACAACCGATAAATATATTTTGCTGTTGCACGGATGCCTTTACTGCGGCTTCCATCTCCAGTGCGGTTACCACATCAACACGTTTAACAAACGGTGGAGTCGGTAGCGAAACTGGGCCAGAAATCAGCGTGACGTTTGCTCCACGACGTGCAGCGGCTGCGGCAATGGCGAACCCCATCTTGCCGGAGCTGTGATTGGAGATGTAACGCACCGGATCGAGTGGTTCACGCGTCGGGCCTGCGGTAATCATAATGTTCAGATGTTTCAGGTCGTTGACGGGCGAAAAATGGGCGACCGCCATATCAACAATGGTTAACGGATCGAGCATTCGCCCTGGGCCGACATCACCACAGGCCTGGCTGCCGCTATCTGGCCCCCAGATCAGCAAACCGCGCGAGGCAAGCACCTCTAAATTATGCTGGGTGGCAGCAGCACGATACATCTGCTGGTTCATCGCTGGCAGCACGGCAACAGGTGCAGGAGTCGCAAGGCAAATCGTCGATACCAAATCATTCGCCATACCGGCAGCAACACGGGCAATCAAATCTGCCGTGGCAGGGGCGAGAATCACTAAATCAGCCCATTTCCCCAACTCAATGTGGCCCATTGCCGCTTCGGCTGCCGGATCCAACAGACTGTCGGAAACGGGATACCCAGAAACCGCCTGCAAACTAAGTGGAGTGATAAAGGCTTTTGCCGCTTCGGTCATTACCACACGGACGTCGGCCCCGCGATCGCGCAAACGACGCACCAGTTCAGGGGTTTTATAGGCAGCAATACCGCCGCTGACGCCGAGAACGATTTTTTTACCGGCCAGACTCATGATGATTTTTCCTGTTGGGTGACACCAGAAGTTGGCGATTTTATCACAATACTTTTGTTGTCGTGCTTTCACCTGAGAATCACTTTGCGAGGCGCTTTCCAGTACTGAAAACTGACCGTCGATTTAATCGGTCGACCATGACAGGATGCGCTCTCCACAAAGGAGGTGAAGGTGAAAAGCAATGCAGAATTGTTGATGCCACGCGAAAAAATGCTGAAGTTGGGCATTAGCTCGTTAACGGATGTTGAACTGCTGGCGCTATTTCTGCGTACAGGAACGCGCGGTAAAGATGTGTTAACCCTGGCGAAAGAGATGCTGGAGAATTTCGGTTCTCTTTACGGATTGTTATCCTCCGAATACGAACAATTTAGTGGCGTTCATGGAATTGGTGTGGCGAAATTCGCCCAGTTAAAGGGAATTGCCGAACTGGCGCGACGTTACTACAACGTGAGGATGCGCGAAGAAAGCCCGTTACTCAGCCCAGAGATGACGAGGGAATTTTTACAAAGCCAGCTTACGGGCGAGGAGCGTGAGATCTTTATGGTGATCTTTCTCGACTCACAACACAGGGTACTTACCCACAGCAGATTGTTCTCCGGCACACTAAACCATGTAGAAGTCCATCCGCGTGAGATTGTTCGCGAAGCGATAAAAATAAACGCGTCGGCACTGATCCTTGCCCATAATCACCCTTCGGGTTGTGCTGAACCCAGTAAAGCGGATAAACTCATCACCGAACGGATAATAAAAAGTTGTCAGTTCATGGAATTACGCGTGCTCGACCATATCGTGATTGGGCGTGGAGAATATGTTTCTTTTGCCGAACGCGGCTGGATTTAACCCGCTATGCGCGATCCTTCGGGATCTTTGTCTGTTCGGGACTTGAGCACATCGCCGAGTCAGCGTATACTACGCCACCTTTGAGAATCTCGGGTTTGGCATTTGGGCCTGGCAATCGAGAGTTCACATAGAACTGCGATGACCGGGCTGTAAAGCCTGACGAGGCGCCAATACCCCATACGAAGCTCGAGCTAATTTGATTTTTGGAGAATAGACATGTCCCGAGTCTGCCAAGTTACTGGCAAGCGTCCGGTGACCGGTAACAACCGTTCCCACGCACTGAACGCGACTAAACGCCGTTTCCTGCCGAACCTGCACTCTCACCGTTTCTGGGTTGAGAGCGAAAAGCGTTTTGTCACCCTGCGCGTATCTGCTAAAGGTATGCGTGTAATCGATAAAAAAGGCATCGATACAGTTCTGGCTGAACTGCGTGCCCGTGGCGAAAAGTACTAAGTACTTAGAGGAAATAAATCATGGCTAAAGGTATTCGTGAGAAAATCAAGCTGGTTTCTTCTGCTGGTACTGGTCACTTCTATACCACTACGAAGAACAAACGTACTAAGCCGGAAAAACTGGAACTGAAGAAATTCGATCCAGTTGTTCGCCAGCACGTGATCTACAAAGAAGCGAAAATTAAATAATTCTCGCTTTAATGTAACGAAAAACCTCGCTCCGGCGGGGTTTTTTGTTATCTGTTTGCCCCCATATTGACTGCATCTGTTCATTCCCGGAGATGCTATGCCTGAATTACCAGAAGTTGAAACCAGCCGTCGCGGAATAGAACCGCATCTCGTTGGTGCGACTATTCTTCATGCGGTGGTGCGCAACGGACGCTTGCGCTGGCCGGTTTCGGAAGAAATCTACCGTTTAAGCGACCAACCAGTGCTTAGCGTGCAGCGCCGGGCTAAATATCTGCTGCTGGAGCTGCCAGAGGGCTGGATTATCATTCATCTGGGTATGTCTGGCAGCCTGCGTATCCTTCCAGAAGAACTTCCCCCTGAAAAGCATGACCATGTTGATTTGGTGATGAGCAACGGCAAAGTGCTGCGCTATACCGATCCGCGCCGCTTTGGTGCCTGGCTGTGGACCAAAGAGCTGGAGGGGCACAATGTGCTGGCTCATCTTGGGCCTGAGCCGCTTAGCGACGATTTCAACGGTGAGTACCTGCATCAGAAGTGCGCGAAGAAAAAAACGGCGATTAAGCCCTGGCTGATGGATAACAAGCTGGTGGTGGGCGTGGGGAATATCTATGCCAGCGAATCACTGTTTGCGGCGGGGATCCATCCGGATCGGTTGGCGTCATCACTGTCGTTGGCGGAGTGCGAATTGTTAGCTCGGGTGATTAAAGCGGTGTTGCTGCGTTCGATTGAGCAGGGCGGTACAACTCTGAAAGATTTTCTACAAAGTGACGGTAAACCGGGTTATTTCGCTCAGGAATTGCAGGTTTACGGGCGTAAAGGCGAGGCGTGTCGGGTGTGTGGTACGCCGATTGTGGCGACTAAACATGCGCAGCGGGCGACGTTTTATTGCCGGCAGTGCCAGAAGTAATTCATGCGAGCCGGATGGTATACCATCCGGCATAAAAGTTACGCTAATTTTGCCATCAATGCCTGATGGACATTTTCCGGCAGGAAATGGGTGACATCGCCCTGATGGCGCGCCACCTCTTTAACCAGCGATGAAGAGATAAACGACCACTCTTTTGAAGGCATCAAAAAGACACTTTCTAGTTCTGGCATTAAGTGGCGATTCATATGCGCCAGCTGCATTTCATATTCAAAATCTGCAACTGCGCGCAGGCCACGAATTAGCACCGTAGCGTGTTGATTACGCGCGAAGTTGGCCATCAAATCACTAAACCCGACCACTTCAACGTTTCCCAAATGCGCGGTTGCCTGCTGTGCCAGCGCCACGCGCTCTTCCAGGGTAAACATCGGTTTTTTACTGGGGCTGGCGGCAATCGCCAGAATAACGTGATCGAACATCTGCGTGGCGCGCGTCACGATATCGATATGACCATTAGTAATGGGATCGAAAGTACCCGGATAAATCGCCCGTTTTTGCATAACAACCTCAATGCGTTTTCGGTGGCAGGTAAGGTTCCAGCAGTTGAAGCAGACGCTGCAGCGCGCCCTGGTTTTGATACAGCACTTCAACGGCATGACGGCCATAAAAACTACGGTAATCGGCGTCGGTGAGTAAAGAGGAAATCTCTTTTGCAAGCGTAGCGGCATCAGTGACGGTAATCAGCCCGCTTGCCTGCTCCAGCCGTGCGCAAATGTCTTTAAAGTTAAAGGTATGCGGCCCCATCAGTACCGGAATGGCGTGTGCAGCGGCTTCCAGCGGATTATGCCCACCGCGTTCGACCAATGAACCGCCAACAAAAGCGAGATCGGCAATGCCATACAGCAACATCAACTCGCCCATCGTATCGCCAACTACCACTTGTGTACTGGCGGAAGGGATTTCTCCGGAAGAGCGTGTGATATAGCTTAGTCCAGCCTGGCGGACCAGGTTAATCGCATCCGGGAAGCGTTCCGGATGGCGTGGAACAAGAATGAGCAATAAATTCGGGAACTGCTTTAACAGCGCCTGATGCGCGGCAATCACCACGCTCTCTTCACCATCATGAGTACTGGTGGCAATCCATACCGGGCGATGCGGTGCCCACTGGCGGCGCAGCGTTACTGCTTTAGCAGCCAGTTGTGGCGTTACAGAGATATCGAATTTCAGGCTACCGGTAACGGTAACCTGATTGTTTTTTGCGCCCAGCGCCACAAAACGCGCGCCATCTTCTTCATTTTGGGCGGCAATCAGCGTAATACGACGCAGTAAGCGACGAACGAATTTGCCCAGTTTTGCATAACCTGCCGCAGAGCGAGCAGAAAGTCGCGCGTTGGCGATAACCAGCGGAATTTTACGTTTATGTAGCGCCGCAATCAGGTTAGGCCATAGCTCGGTTTCCATAATCAACACCAGTTTAGGGTCGACTTTATTAAGGAAACGGTTAAGCGCATCGGGCAGATCGTAAGGCAGATAAACGTGCTGAACATCTTTCCCAAACGCCGATTGTACGCGCTCCGAACCGGTTGGCGTCATGGTCGTAACAGTAATCGGCAAATCAGGGTAGCGATGACGCAGCGCGCGCACCAACGGGATCGCCGCCAGGGTTTCACCGACGGAGACGGAGTGCAGCATAATGCCGCCTGGTTTCAGCGGATGGCGGTAAAAACCGTAACGTTCACCCCAGCGTTTTCGATAGGCCGGAGCCTTACGTCCGCGCACCCAGAGCCGTATCCAGATCAACGGCTGAATAAGGTAGAGAAGGGCGGTGTAAAGCAATTCGAGCATAATAAATAGCTGACTTATGGATGTGCTGGGGATTCTATGTATTTAGCTGGGGCTTTACCATTACTTTTCCCGTTTTTGACTTAAATAGCTTCTGTTTGGTCTGATCTGCCGCGACATCTTCAGTTTTTTTGTATTTTTATGCGATTCATTGAAACTCAACCCAATTTGCAACTCTATATAGGCATCGTTCGTACCAGAATTATCTGTATATTCTTTTTTATCTGTATGATTTTTATGATTAAAAACTATTTTGTGTATAAAAAACATTCGGGTCGGATTGCTGCGAAAGAAATGATACACTAGCACGCCAAAGTAAGTGCGTTATCAGTATTCAGGTAGCTGTTGAGCCTGGGGCGGTAGCGTGCTTTTTTTCTGCTTAACTTAACCAGACAATCATACAAAAGAGTCGCTAGTGGAAAAGCCATTTCGAAATATCCTGGTCATAAAGATGCGATATCACGGAGATATGTTATTAACTACTCCTGTAATCAGTACACTCAAGCAGAATTATCCCGCTGCAAAAATCGATATGCTGCTTTACCAGGATACAATTCCGATTTTATCTGAAAACCCAGAAATTAATGCACTCTACGGTATAAGCAATAAAGGTGCGGGAACATTCGATAAAATTAAAAATGTGCTTTCGTTGATAAAAACTCTGCGTGCGAATAATTATGACCTGGTCATTAATCTTACGGATCAATGGATGGTAGCACTGCTGGTACGTTGTTTACCTGCACGTATGAAAATATCGCAACTTTATGGTCATCGGCAGCATAGTATTTGGAAAAAAAGCTTTACACACTTAGCGCCAATACACGGTACACATATTGTTGAGCGTAATTTATCGGTCCTTGAGCCATTAGGTATTACCGATTTCTACACCGACACAACAATGAGTTACGCCGAGGATTGCTGGAAGAAAATGCGGCAGGAATTAGATGCTCTGGGCGTGAAAGATCATTATGTCGTCATCCAACCGACAGCTCGTCAGATATTTAAGTGCTGGGATAACGATAAGTTTTCTATGGTTATCGATGCTTTGCAACGGCGCGGTTATCAGGTTGTGCTGACCTGTGGGCCTTCGGCAGATGATCTCGCCTGTGTAGATGAAATAGCGCAAGGCTGCCAAACAAAACCTATCACTGGCCTTGCAGGTAAAACACGGTTTCCTGAACTGGGTGCGTTAATTGATCATGCCGTACTCTTTATTGGTGTGGATTCTGCGCCAGGGCATATTGCGGCGGCGGTGAAGACGCCAGTTATTAGCCTATTTGGGGCCACTGATCATGTATTCTGGCGTCCATGGACCGATAATATTATTCAGTTCTGGGCGGGTAATTATCAACAAATGCCTACCCGGCACGAACTTGACCGCAACAAAAAATATCTTTCTGTTATTCCAGCGGAAGATGTCATTGCCGCTACGGAAAAGCTGTTGCCAGAAGATGCTCCTTCAGCTAACAGGAATGCATAATTATGATCGTGGCGTTTTGTTTATATAAATATTTTCCATTTGGTGGTCTACAGCGGGACTTTATGCGTATTGCGTCAACAGTTGCCGCACGGGGCCACCATGTTCGTGTATATACACAGTCGTGGGAAGGCGATTGTCCGGAATCATTTGAGCTTATTCGCGTACCGGTTAAATCCCATACTAACCATGGACGTAATGCAGAATATTATGCCTGGGTTCAAAACCATCTGAAGGTACATCCTGCTGATCGTGTCGTTGGGTTTAATAAGATGCCTGGGCTGGATGTCTATTTTGCCGCCGATGTCTGTTATGCCGAGAAAGTGGCGCAAGAAAAGGGATTTTTCTATCGTTTAACATCACGCTATCGCCATTATGCTGCATTTGAGCGAGCGACTTTCGAACATGGTAAATCGACGAAACTCATGATGCTGACCGATAAGCAAATCGCCGATTTCCAGAAGCATTACCAGACTGAACCAGAACGTTTTCAAATTCTTCCCCCCGGCATCTATCCGGACAGGAAATACAGCGAGCAAATCCCAAACAGTCGTGAAATATATCGTCAGAAAAATGGCATAACCGAACAACAAAATTTATTGCTACAGGTTGGGTCAGATTTCGGTCGTAAAGGTGTGGATCGCTCAATTAAGGCTTTGGCATCGTTACCGGAATCATTACGCCACAATACGCTTTTGTTTGTCGTTGGTCAGGATAAACCACGCAAATTTGAAGTGCTGGCAGAAAAACTTGGGGTACGTAGCAACGTGCATTTCTTTTCCGGGAGGAATGACGTGTCTGAATTAATGGCTGCGGCAGATCTCTTACTGCATCCCGCTTACCAGGAAGCTGCAGGTATTGTTCTCCTTGAGGCGATTACCGCTGGATTACCTGTTTTGACCACCGCAGTATGTGGATACGCGCATTATATTGCAGATGCTAATTGTGGAGCAGTTATCGCGGAACCATTCCGTCAGGAAGAATTAAATGCGATCTTACGCAAAGCGTTAACACAGCATTCGTTACGAATGGCCTGGGCGGAGAATGCTCGCCATTATGCCGATACTCAGGATTTGTACAGCCTGCCAGAGAAAGCCGCAGATATCATTACAGGTGGTTTAGATGGTTGAATTAAAAGAGCCGCTTGCCACACTTTGGCGTGGTAAAGATGCTTTTACAGAAGTTAAAAAACTGAATGGCGAAGTCTTTCGCGAACTCGAGACACGTCGAACATTACGTTTTGAACTGGCTGGGAAAAGCTATTTCCTTAAATGGCACAAAGGTACGACCTTAAAAGAAATTATAAAAAACCTGCTCTCATTGCGTATGCCAGTTTTAGGCGCAGACAGAGAGTGGCACGCTATTCATCGACTGCATGATGTCGGTGTTGATACGATGCACGGCATAGGGTTTGGTGAAAAAGGGTTAAATCCATTAACCCGCACATCATTTATTATTACCGAAGATCTCACTCCTACGATTAGCCTTGAAGATTATTGTGCAGATTGGGCAATTAATCCTCCTGATATACGTGTTAAGCGTATGCTGATTACACGAGTGGCAACCATGGTGCGTAAAATGCACGCAGCAGGAATAAATCACCGTGATTGTTATATCTGCCACTTTTTGCTTCATTTACCGTTCACTGGCCGGGAAGATGAATTAAAAATTTCGGTAATAGACCTGCATCGTGCGCAGATACGGGAAAAAGTACCACGTCGTTGGCGGGATAAAGATTTGATTGGTCTATATTTTTCATCGATGAATATTGGCCTGACGCAAAGAGATATATGGCGATTTATGAAGGTTTATTTTGGGATGCCTTTACGCGAAGTTTTATTACAGGAAGTTAACTTGATTAAAAAAGCAGAAGTTAAGGCGCAAAAAATAAAAGAAAGAACATTAAGGAAAAAGCTTTAAATATTCATTGCTTATAATAAGGGTTTAAAAATTGTTAAATCTTAGAAGCTTCGTTGCTAAGAAACAAGATTTATTTCGACACGAAATATCGAATGTTAAACATTTGCATATCGCATTATGCTTTGACCGTGGTTTCATAATGCCGGCGGGCGTTGCATTATATTCAATTATTTCAAATAATAGTAATATTAATCTGCATTTTCACCTTCTTGTTTCAGGAATAAGCGAAAGCGAATGCTCAATATTTTTAGAGCTAGAGGGACCAAATACGGCAATATCAATATATCATGTGACAGATAAATTTGACATTAATCCGGACACTCTGGTTCTGGGAATTCCTTTATCAACATGTTTGCGTTTTTTAATTCCAGAAGTTGTCGATGATAAAATAACAAATATACTTTATCTTGATTGTGATATTATATGTAATGGTTCTTTATATGAACTCGTTGATTACGATTTAAAAGATTATATAGCATGTGTCATCTCTGACTCACCAGATATGCAAGATCGTGTGAAAAAATTAGACTATGGTATTGATTTTATAAATTATTTTAATGCTGGAGTTATGCTTATTAATATCAGCGCGTGGAAAAAAGAAAATATAACACAAAAGGCGCTGGAGATGATCAACAATGGGAAGGTATATAGGTACGCAGACCAGGATGTGTTAAATATTTTGCTCAATGGACGCTTATATTACATCGATAAAAAATATAATAATAAAACAACATTATCAGTAATATGTGATCAAGAACAAAAAAACTTATCCAACACAATCATAATGCATTATGTCACTCAAAATAAACCATGGTATAAAATATTTAGAGCCAAAAACTTTGAACATTATTTTTATAATTCACCGTGGAAATATCATAAAAGGATGTTAGCACCATCATCAAGTGATATTAGGTTAAAAGCTAAAGTATATTGGGCCGAAGGGAAATATAGCAAAGCCATTTCTTACTATTACCATTATCTTCGCGCTAAATTATTCGGTGTGAAAATTTAGATGGAAAATTAATATAATTATGAAAATAGCGTTTATCGGCGAAGCTGTTTCAGGATTTGGTGGTATGGAAACAGTCATTCGAGATGTTATTACCACCTTCAGACAACAAAATATCCAAAGTGAAATGTTTTTCTTTTGCCGTAACGACAAAATGGATAAGGGATGGCTGGAAGGTATTAAGTACTCGTGTTCATTTTCCAACATTCGCTTAGGTTTTTTACGTCGGGCGAAGCATATTCATGCTTTAAGCAAATGGCTTCAGGATTATCAGCCAGATGTTGTTATTTGTATTGATGTGATCTCATGTTTGTATGCGGCAAAAGCGCGTAAAAAATCTGGAGTTGATGTACCTGTATTTTCATGGCCGCATTTTTCTTTAGATCATAAAAAACATGCTGAATATATCACCTGTGCCGACTATCATTTAGCAATCAGCTCCGGTATTAAACAACAAATGATTAACCGGGGTGTACCAGAATCGACGATAAACGTTATTTTTAACCCTGTCGAAGCGAAAGATTCCGTCATTCCCGCACCCGAGGAAGGTGAAACGGCAACCTTCATTTATGTCGGGCGCATGAAATTCGAAGGTCAAAAGCGCGTAAAAGATCTGCTTGATGGCTTATCACAAGTGCAAGGTGACTGGAAACTTCATGTATTGGGAGATGGTTCCGATTTCGAAAAATGCCAAGCTTATGGTAGAGAGTTAAATATTGATGATCGAATTGTCTGGTATGGTTGGCAACAACATCCCTGGGAATTAGTTCAGCAAGATATTAAAAAAGTGAGTGCGTTATTACTCACGTCATCTTTTGAAGGTTTCCCTATGACTCTACTTGAAGCCTTATCGTGGGGGATTCCTTGTATCAGTGCAGATTGTATCTCCGGGCCTGCTGACATCATCCAGCCTGATGTTAATGGTCATTTATATCAACCGGGTGATATGACCGGTTTTGTCGCTCTTCTCAATAAATACGTAGCCGGTGAAATTCACATCGAACATGAAAAAATTCCGGCATCGATTGATAAGTTTTACCAGCAGAAATATTACGACAGATTACAAAACATAATTATTTCTGTTATTTCCCGGAGGGAATGATGCAGCAGGTTTTTTTCCAGGAGACTGAGTTTCTCAATTCAGTTATTGATTACAATTATAAAGTGGAAACAGAAAATCTTTGTCTGGATATTGCTTATGGAACTGACAAAAATTTTCTTTTTGGTTGCGGAATTTCGATTGCTTCAATATTAAAATATAATGAAGGAAATCGCTTATGTTTCCATATTTTCACTGATTATTTTTGTGAAGATGAACAGAAATATTTTGATGCTCTGGCTCAGCAATATAAAACCAGGATTAAGGTATATTTAATTAATGGCGATCGGCTCCGTTCATTGCCAAGTACCAAGAACTGGACTCATGCAATTTATTTTCGTTTTGTTATTGCAGATTACTTTATCAATAAAACACCTAAAGTTCTATATCTGGATGCAGATATCATTTGTCAGGGAACTATAGAACCACTTATTAATTTCACGTTTCCTGATCATACAGTCGCAATGGTTGTTACCGAAGGACAAAATGACTGGTGGGAAAAACGTGCACACTCGTTAGGTGTTGTGGGGATTGCTAAAGGTTATTTTAACTCCGGTTTTTTATTGATCAATACTAACCAATGGGCAGTTGAGCAGGTTTCTGCACGAGCCATTACAATGTTAAATGATCCGGAAATAGTAAAAAAAATAACACATCCTGATCAGGATGTATTAAATATGCTACTGGCAAATAAACTTATTTTTGCTGATATAAAATACAATACCCAGTTTAGTTTAAATTATCAGCTCAAAGAAAGTTTTAAAAATCCAGTAACCAGCGATACTATTTTTATCCATTATATTGGTCCGACCAAGCCCTGGCATGATTGGGCCTGGGATTATCCTGTATCACAAGCCTTTATGGAGGCAAAAAATGCTTCGCCATGGAAGAATACGGCGTTGCTGAAACCAAACAATAGCAATCAATTAAGGTATAGCGCAAAACATATGCTGAAAAAGCATAGATATCTAAAAGGATTTAGCAATTATCTTTTGTATTTTATTAAAAAGATAAAGCATTAAACTGGGAATCTATAAAGTAATGATATAAGGGTAGCCTTGTGGACTCATTTCCTGCCATAGAGATAGATAAAGTTAAAGCCTGGGATTTTAGGCTAACTAATAAAAATACTTCTGAATGTTTAAATGTTGCCTATGGTGTCGATGCTAATTATCTTGATGGTGTAGGTGTTTCTATCACATCAATTGTCCTAAATAATCGACATATTAATCTTGATTTTTATATTATTGCTGATGTTTATAATGATGATTTTTTTCAAAAGGTCGAAAAACTTGCAAGGCAGTACCAATTAAGAATCACGCTTTATAGAATTAATACTGATAAGCTTCAGTGCTTGCCTTGTACACAGGTCTGGTCAAGAGCAATGTACTTTCGTTTGTTTGCGTTTCAATTATTGGGCCTGACGCTTGATCGTTTACTTTATCTTGATGCGGATGTTGTTTGTAAGGGTGATATTAGCCAACTACTGCATCTGGATTTAAACGGAGCGGTGGCTGCTGTTGTTAAAGATGTTGAGCCAATGCAGGAAAAAGCGGTATCCAGGTTGTCTGATCCTGAACTACGGGGACACTACTTTAATTCAGGAGTAGTTTATTTAGACTTAAAGAAATGGGCTAATGCAAAACTAACAGAGAAAGCATTATCTATTCTTATGAGTAAAGATAATGTTTATAAATATCCTGATCAAGATGTTATGAATGTTTTATTGAAAGGGATGACAATATTTTTGCCTCGTGAATTCAATACTATTTATACCATTAAAAGCGAATTAAAAGATAAAACACATCAAAACTATAAAAAGTTGATTACAGAAAACACGCTTCTCATCCATTATACAGGAGCAACTAAACCGTGGCATAAATGGGCAATTTATCCATCGGTAAAATATTTTAAAATAGCGTTAGATAATTCGCCATGGAAAAATGATTCTCCCAGAGATGCAAAATCAGTTATCGAATTTAAGAAAAGATATAAGCATTTGTTAGTCCAGCATCATTACGTAACCGGTGTTATAGCAGGGGTCCGTTATCTTTACCGAAAATATTACAGTAAATAACCTTTAATTGGCTTATCATGATTCAGAAAAATAAGATTAAAGATTTTGTTGTTTTTACTGATGACAACAATTCAAAGTACCTCAATGTATTAAATGACTTTTTATCTTATAATATTAAGATCATCAAAGTGTTTCGTTCTATTGATGATACAAAAGTCATGCTTATTGACACCGATTACGGTAAGTTGGTGCTTAAGGTATTTTCTCCAAAAATTAAACGCAACGAGCGGTTTTTTAAATCTCTATTAAAAGGTGATTATTACGAACGCCTTTTTGAACAAACCCAAAAAGTGCGAAATGAAGGTTTACATACTCTCAACGATTTTTATTTATTAGCAGAGAGAAAAACCTTACGATTTGTCCATACATATATCATGCTTATCGAGTATATTGATGGCATAGAGTTGTGTGATATGCCCGATATTGATGATGTGCTAAAAAATAAAATTCAGCAATCAATTAATGCCTTGCATCAACATGGCATGGTTTCTGGTGATCCTCATCGTGGTAATTTCATTATAAAAAATGGTGAAGTTCGAATTATTGATCTCTCCGGGAAACGTGCTTCAGCGCAGCGGAAAGCGAAAGACCGTCTTGATTTAGAGCGTCATTACGGTATTAAAAATGAGATTAAGGATCTTGGTTATTATCTTTTAGTTTATCGTAAAAAAATGCGCAATATTATGCGGCGTTTGAAAGGAAAACCAGCACGCTAAAAGCAGAAATATCCCACAATTACGCGTCTTCGCTAGGCATTTTTATACGGAGTTATTTATTTCACAGGTTTATCATGAAGAATATTCGATACATTGACAAAACGGATGTTGAAAACCTGATTGAAAATAAAACATCTGATGATGTTATTATTTTTCTATCTGGTCCCACATCGCAAAAGACGCCTTTGTCGATATTACGGGCAAAGGATATTATTGCTGTCAATGGTTCTGCGCAATATCTGTTAAGTCATAATATTGTTCCCTTTATTTATGTACTTACAGATGTTCGTTTTTTACATCAGCGTCGTGATGATTTTTATAATTTTAGCCAGAGAAGTCGTTATACCATCGTAAACGTTGACGTTTATGAACACGCCTCCGAAGAAGATAAACTTTATATCCTCCAGAATTGTCTCGTACTACGGTCATTTTACCGTAGAGAAAAAGGTGGATTTATAAAGAAGATTAAATTCAACATATTAAGTCAGATTCATAAAGAGCTGCTGATCTCTGTACCGTTATCTAAAAAAGGCCGGCTGGTCGGATTTTGCAAGGACATTAGTCTTGGTTATTGCTCATGCCATACTATTGCTTTTGCTGCAATCCAAATCGCATATTCACTGAAGTATGCGCGGGTCATTTGTTCCGGCCTGGATTTAACGGGTAGTTGTTCGCGTTTCTATGACGAAGATAAGAATCCTATGCCTTCGGAGTTGAGTAGAGATTTATTCAAAATCTTACCGTTTTTCCGCTTTATGCGTGACAATGTAGAAGATATTAACATTTATAATTTGTCTGATGATACAGCGATTCAATATGATATTATTCCATTTATGAAAGCGTCAGAAATTGAAGAGTCTTGTAGTTTGATAAAATAAGCTAATATCTTTTTTTCGTTTACGTTATTTTATAAAAATATTGGGGTTATTTAATAATGATTAAAAAAATAATATTTACCGTCACGCCAATATTTTCTATACCGCCAAAAGGAGCAGCAGCGGTAGAAACGTGGATTTATCAGGTAGCAAAAAGGCTTTCGATTCCAGCAACTATCGCCTGTATTCGAAATGATGGTTACCCGACCTATACAAAAGTAAATGATAATTGTGATATTCATTACATTAGTTTTAGTCGAGTCTATAAACGACTTTTTCAAAAGTGGACTCGACTTGATCCTGTGCCGTATTCTCAGCGTATTTTAAATACTCAACCTAAAAATGCTGATCTGAAAGAATCTGTTATTGTTATTCACAATAGCATGAAGCTGTATAAACAGATTCGTGACAGAAGTCCTCAAGCGCAGCTAGTTATGCATCTTCATAATGCTTTCGAGCCTGGTCAGTTAGACAAAAATGCAAAGATAATTGTTCCTAGCCAGTTTCTGTTCGATTTTTATTCGGAAAAAATGCCTGATGCAACTATTGCTATTGTGCCTAATGGTTTTTGTTCTGAATCGTATAGACAAAATAATACTGAACATTTGAGGCAGAAGCTGAACATTGATGCGAATGATACTGTGCTATTATTTGCAGGAAGGATATCGCCAGATAAAGGTTGCCTGATGCTTATGGAGGCTTTTAATCAGCTGAATAAGACACAAGATAACCTCAAACTGGTGATCGTCGGTGATCCTTTTGCCAGTAAAAAAGGTGAAAAAGCTGAATATCAGAAAAAAGTTCTGGATGCAGCGAAAGCTATTGGTGCGCAATGCATTATGGCGGGTGGACAGTCACCAGAGCAGATGCATAATTATTACCGTTTAGCTGATTTAGTTATTGTGCCTTCTCAGGTAGAAGAGGCTTTTTGTATGGTAGCTGTTGAAGCGATGGCGGCAGGTAAACCTGTACTTGCCAGTCAAAAAGGTGGAATCAGTGAGTTTGTTCTGGAAGGAATTACAGGCTATCACCTTGCAGAGCCTATGACATCTGAAAGTATTTTCGCGGATATTAAGCGAGTTTTAGCTGATGCTAACAGAGAGCAACTTGCTGAAAATGCCCGGAATTTTGTTTTCTCAAAATATAGCTGGGAACATGTAACTCAGTGCTTTGAAGCACAAATGCAAGACTGGTTTGGTTAAACAATTATTTGATTTTAAGAGCCTGCCTGAACTTAATGTCAGGCAGGCTTTTTTTTTTATTTATTCCGCATTGCTAACAGTAAACCAACAATTAAGCCAATTGGTTTAAGATCAACTTCCTCGAAGTTGCCTCGAATAATATAAAAACCTACAAGAGTTAAAAATAGTAGTAATTGACCATTATAAGGAGTGACCACAACTTTTTTAAAGGTTGCATTAGCTGTTTCTTTAATAATAGAGCCATACAGATAAAGCAAAGCGAGTAGTCCAGCTAAACCTGCTGCAAACCAAATTGATAAAACAACGTTGTGTGGTCCAATGGATTGCCTGAACGTCCATGACGGAAAATCTACGACACGCTGATTATATATTGCATGGTAAATATCATCGCCGTAGCCATATCCCTTAAGCGGATTTTCCATAATTAATGTCCACGCCGTACCCTGTGTACCATTGGTATAGCGATAAGAACTGTCAGTCTGTTGAAGTTTATAAATAAGTCTATCTTTATCAGCATCATCAGCTTTATAAACAAATACACACGCCGCTGCAACAGAAATGACGATGGATGTCATCATCAGTAATTTCCACTGGCGATTTAAGATTAACCATAGCAGGGTAACAATGAATACAGCCAGCCACGCACCACGGGAGAGCGTTCCTAAAAGCAGAAATAAGAAGACTGCACTAAAAATTATAAAACCTATTTTATAAGATGTTTTCTTGATAAACCAAAGGTTTAATAATGCAGGAAACAAAAATACCATTGAGTCGGAAATACTACGGTGCTCATAGGTCGTAAATGGCATTATCCCTTTATTATAATCTTGAATATAGAGAATAATTTCAACAAGGCAGCGCAACCCAAGTCCGGTAACTAATGAGTATAGTACAATTTTACCAATGCTTTCATTATCTTCATCTTTTAATAATGCGGGTATAAGTAAACTATATGCCAAAAATCCTTTAAGTACCGTGTTACTGAATTCTTTAAAACTTATTTTCAGGTCAGGTGATATGAATGTGGCATATAAAAGAATGAGCGACAGTGCTATGACACTATAAAAAAGATTATTTTTATAGAGTGCTTTAAATGTTCCTGGAGCACGAGAAACTTGATAGATTACCGTGATGATCATTAATACTGATATAATATGCTTATAACGGGTAATGCCATCAAGGAAAAAGGTTGCAATAAAGAGGAATACCAACGCTTTATTCCAGTATGGTTTCCAGTTCTCTTTATTACGCAGCGCCAGCGAGGCTGTTAACATTGCTTATCCACCATCTTAAATAATATATAATGTGTTAATCAGGACTTGGTTTTTTTTAATACTGTTTCTGCAGTCAGATGAGCGAGATCTTTATCCGGCGCCCTACAAACCACCTGATTCTTTCCATATCCGCCAATTAATCCCGGATCGGTCGGTCCATATACAGTAATATTGGGTTTATCCAGAGCCGCAGTTAAATGGCTTAATCCCGTATCCACCGAGACCACGAATTTCGCCCCGGCCAGCACGCTGGCAACACCTTCCAGACTCATCTTCGGCAATACGTCGACATAATCAAATCCTTCTGCCAGCCTTTTCGCCCGCGCTTCTTCATGTGGCGCGCCCCAGGGAAGTTTAATGCGAATCCCTGAACCTGCCAGTAAACCAATTAATTCTCGCCAGTGTTCTTCCGGCCAGTGTTTATCATCACGGGTCGTCGCATGAAGAAATACGGCATATTCGCCAGCATCCGTCGGCAGGTTAGCCAGGAAATGCTGCGCAATGGCATAGTCGCCCTGAGTCTGTGGTTTGCTGTAACCCAGGCTTTTGGCGAACAGCTCACGGGTGCGCTCTACGGCGTGCTGCTGTTTTGCAATATGATGCTTGCGATTGTAAAACAGGCTTGCCAGTGGTTCGCGAGCGGTTTGCCAGTCCATTCCATGCTTAATGCCATGCGCCAGACGTGTCACCAGCGCGGCACTTTTTACCAGCCCTTGCGCATCAATAATCGCGTCATAGTTTTCTGCCTGTAGCGTTTCACGAAACGCTTTCCGCTCCGCTTTAATAGGGGCGGAAAACCACGCTTTACGCCAGCGACGTATCGCTACCGGAATAACCCGTTCAACGGCGGCGTGCCAGGAAGGGATCTGTGCAAAGCCTTCTTCCACCACCCAATCAAACTTTATTCCAGGGATTGCCTGCTGTGCATCGGTTAGCGCGGGCAGCGTATGGAGGACATCGCCCATCGACGATGTTTTGACGATAAGAACCCGCATCCGTCAGGCTTCCTCTTGTAACAACAGTGCGTTGAGTTCTTCCAGCACGCGCTGTGGCGTAATGTCGATCAGACTCTGGTGATACCCTTCTGCGGCATCGCCTTTACGCACTTTGTGGTAGCCAGTAATCAGACGAATTACTCGCGCTTTATGAGAAAGCGGCGGCGTAAAGTCCGGGCTGCTTGGCCCATACAGTGCGACCAGCGGACGATTCAGTGCTGCTGCGACGTGCATCAGGCCGGAATCGTTGGTGACAATGGCTTTACAGGCCGCAATCAGAATAACGGCTTGATCAAGCTGTGTTTCTCCCGCCAGATTACGACACCATGCCTGCTGCTCGGTATTCAGTGCAGCGAGTATCTCATTGCCCGCCTCATGATCTTTCGCCGAACCAAACAGAACCACCTGATAACCTTCATCAATTAGCTGTTTTGCCAGTTCTGCGTAATGGTAGTGCGGCCAGCGTTTTGCCGGGCCAAACTCCGCGCCCGGGCAAAAGCCAATCATCGGACGTTCTGATGAGAGGGAAAATTGGTTACAGGTATACGATTTTTCACCTTCGCTCACCTGCAATTGCGGCCATAACAACGGTTTTGGTAGATCTTGTGCGGTACGCATTACGCCTTTGTCATAGGCCAGCGCGACATAGCGTTCCACCATTAGCGGCCAGTCTTCTTTATCAAGCACGCGCACGTCGTTGAGTAAACCGTAGCGCATTTCACCGCGCCAGCCGGTGCGATGTGGAATCCCTGCGAAGAAAGGCACTAATGCGGATTTAAAGGAGTTGGGTAAAACGTAGGCGCGGTCGTAACGTTTTTCGCGCAGGCTATGTCCCAGCTTACGGCGTTCGCTGATCTCCAGCGCCCCGTGACCGAGGGGCATAGGGATAGCTTCGTTAACTTCCGGCATCCGCGACAATAACGGACGGCACCACGCCGGTGCCATCACGTCGATTATTGCCTGGGGATAGCGCGCCTGGAGCGTGCGATAGAGACTTTGCGACATCATCATGTCGCCAACCCAAGACGGGCCTATCACCAAAATCTTCATAGTTACGCGTCGCGATTCAGCCAGGCCATATATTCCGTTACACCTTCAGCAACGGTTTTGAACGGTTTGTCGTAACCCGCCGCGCGCAGATTAGTCAGATCCGCCTGAGTAAACGCCTGATAGCGGCCTTTCAGTTTATCCGGGAACGGAATGTATTCGATCTGACCTTTCTTGTGATAAGCAAGCGTAGCATCTGCTACGGCCTGGAAGGATTCTGCACGACCAGTACCGAGGTTGAAGATGCCGGAAACGCCATTTTCCAGGAACCACAGATTCACATCTGCCACGTCGCCCACGTAGACGAAGTCGCGTTTAAAGTTCTCGCTACCTTCGAACAGTTTCGGTGATTCACCGTTGTTAAGCTGGGTGTTGAGATGGAAAGCGACGCTCGCCATGCTGCCTTTATGACCTTCACGCGGCCCATAAACGTTGAAATAACGGAAGCCAACAATCTGCGAGTTCGCTTCTGGCAGAATTTGACGAACATATTCATCAAACAGGAATTTTGAGTAACCGTAGACGTTCAGTGGTTTTTCGTATTCGCGGGATTCAATAAAGTCGGAGGTGCGTCCGCCATAGGTTGCTGCGGAAGATGCATACAGGAACGGAATTTCGCGCTCCAGACAGTAGTGCAGCAGCTCTTTGGAGTATTGATAGTTGTTATCCATCATATACTTGCCATCCCACTCGGTGGTGGATGAGCACGCGCCTTCGTGGAAAATCGCTTCGACATCGCCGAACTCTTCGCCAGCCATAATCTGGATCAGGAAGTCTTCCTTATCCATATAGTCCGCGATATTCAGATCCACCAGGTTCACAAACTTGGTGCCGTCTTTCAGGTTGTCCACCACCAGAATATCGGTGATGCCTTTATCATTCAGGGCCTTAACGATGTTGCTGCCGATAAAGCCCGCGCCGCCGGTAACGATGATCATAACTGTAACCTTCGAATTATGGAGTCAGAGACAATCTCAGACACGAATACTTCTATCATATCACTACACGACGTTGGCTTCAGCCATTCGCCGAAAGTGAGAGTGATGGGCGTTATTTATTCTAAATTTTACAGAAGTGTTAACGCGTCATCTCGTCGCGACCTATAAGTTTGGGTAATATGTGCTGGAATTTGCCCTGTCTGGAGAATCGCAATGCGTGGAGAATTTTATCAGCAGTTAACCAACGACCTGGAAACCGCACGGGCGGAAGGGTTGTTTAAAGAAGAGCGCATTATCACGTCTGCGCAGCAAGCAGACATCACTGTGGCTGATGGAAGCCACGTCATCAACTTTTGTGCCAATAACTATCTTGGGTTGGCGAACCACCCAGAGCTGATTGCGGCGGCAAAAGCGGGAATGGATTCTCATGGTTTCGGCATGGCTTCAGTACGTTTTATCTGCGGCACTCAGGATAGCCATAAAGAGCTTGAGCAGAAACTGGCGGCATTCCTGGGTATGGAAGATGCGATTCTCTACTCTTCCTGTTTTGATGCCAACGGCGGCCTGTTTGAAACGCTGCTGGGCGCGGAAGACGCCATTATCTCCGACGCACTGAACCACGCGTCTATTATTGATGGTGTGCGTCTGTGCAAAGCCAAACGTTATCGCTATGCCAACAACAATATGCAGGAGCTGGAAGCGCGTTTAAAAGAAGCGCGTGAAGCCGGGGCGCGTCATGTGCTGATCGCCACCGACGGCGTGTTCTCGATGGACGGCGTGATTGCCAACCTGAAAGGCGTTTGCGATTTGGCAGATATTTACGATGCGCTGGTGATGGTGGATGACTCCCACGCGGTTGGTTTTGTCGGTGAAAACGGTCGTGGTTCCCATGAATACTGCGATGTGATGGGTCGTGTCGATATTATCACCGGCACGCTGGGTAAAGCCTTAGGTGGTGCTTCCGGCGGTTACACTGCGGCGCGCAAAGAAGTGGTTGAGTGGCTGCGCCAGCGTTCTCGTCCGTACCTGTTCTCCAACTCACTGGCACCAGCCATTGTCGCCGCTTCCATTAAAGTGCTGGAGATGGTCGAAGCGGGCAGCGAACTGCGTGACCGCCTGTGGGCTAACGCGCGTCAGTTCCGTGAGCAAATGTCGGCGGCGGGCTTTACCCTGGCGGGAGCCGATCACGCCATTATTCCGGTCATGCTTGGCGATGCGGTAGTGGCGCAAAAATTTGCCCGCGAGCTGCAAAAAGAGGGCATTTACGTCACCGGTTTCTTCTATCCGGTCGTACCGAAAGGTCAGGCGCGTATTCGAACCCAGATGTCTGCGGCGCATACCCCTGAGCAAATTACGCGTGCGGTAGAAGCGTTCACGCGTATTGGTAAACAACTGGGCGTAATCGCCTGAGTGAGGATGTGAGATGAAAGCGTTATCCAAACTGAAAGCGGAAGAGGGCATCTGGATGACCGACGTTCCTGAACCGGAACTCGGGCATAACGATCTGCTGATTAAAATCCGTAAAACAGCCATCTGCGGGACTGACGTTCACATCTATAACTGGGATGAGTGGTCGCAAAAAACCATCCCGGTGCCGATGGTCGTAGGCCATGAATATGTCGGTGAAGTGGTAGGTATTGGTCAGGAAGTGAAAGGCTTCCAGATTGGCGATCGCGTGTCTGGCGAAGGTCATATCACTTGTGGTCACTGTCGAAACTGCCGTGGCGGTCGTACCCATCTGTGCCGCAACACGATCGGAGTCGGCGTTAACCGTCCGGGCTGCTTCGCCGAATATCTGGTGATTCCGGCGTTTAACGCCTTCAAAATCCCCGACAATATCTCCGACGACTTAGCCGCAATTTTCGATCCATTCGGAAATGCTGTACACACGGCACTGTCGTTTGATTTAGTGGGCGAAGATGTTCTGGTTTCTGGTGCAGGCCCGATTGGTATTATGGCGGCGGCGGTGGCGAAACATGTTGGCGCGCGTAATGTGGTTATCACCGACGTTAATGAATATCGCCTCGAACTGGCGCGCAAAATGGGTATCACGCGCGCGGTTAACGTCGCGAAAGAAAATCTCAATGACGTGATGGCGGAGCTAGGCATGACCGAAGGCTTTGATGTCGGTCTGGAAATGTCCGGTGCGCCGCCAGCGTTTCGTACCATGCTCGACACCATGAACCACGGTGGCCGTATTGCGATGCTGGGTATTCCACCTTCTGACATGTCGATAGACTGGACAAAAGTGATCTTTAAAGGCTTGTTCATTAAAGGCATTTACGGTCGTGAGATGTTCGAAACCTGGTACAAGATGGCGGCGCTGATTCAGTCTGGCCTCGATCTCTCGCCGATCATTACCCATCGTTTCTCTATCGATGATTTCCAGAAGGGCTTTGACGCCATGCGTTCGGGCCAGTCCGGGAAAGTTATTCTGAGCTGGGATTAACACGAACAAGGGCTGGTATTCCAGCCCTTTTCCCTGAGGATAATCTGTTAAATATGTAAAATCCTGTCAGTGTAATAAAGATATCGTAATTGCGCTGTTATCTTATATTGCTGCTCTCATCAACTCTCTAGCCTGAAATGACTCTCTCACCTGTAAAAATAATATCTCACAGGCTTAATAGTTTCTTAATACAAAGCCTGTAAAACGTCAGGATAACTTCAGAGGTCGTCGGTAATTTATGATGAACAGCACCAATAAACTTAGTGTTATTATTCCGTTATATAATGCGGGCGGTGATTTCCGCACTTGTATGGAATCTTTAATCGCGCAAACCTGGACTGCTCTGGAAATCATTATTATTAACGATGGTTCAACGGATAATTCTGTTGAAATAGCAAAGTATTACGCAGAAAACTATCCGCACGTTCGTTTGTTGCATCAGGCGAATGCTGGCGCATCGGTGGCGCGTAATCGCGGGATCGAGGCAGCGACGGGCAAATATGTTGCTTTTGTCGATGCTGATGATGAAGTCTATCCCACCATGTACGAAACGCTGATGACAATGGCGTTAGAGGACGATCTCGATGTGGCGCAGTGCAATGCTGACTGGTGTTTTCGTGAAACGGGAGAAACCTGGCAATCTATCCCCATCGATCGCCTTCGCTCAACCGGCGTATTAACCGGCCCGGACTGGCTGCGGATGGGACTTTCTTCTCGCCGCTGGACTCACGTTGTCTGGATGGGTATTTATCGCCGCGACGTCATTGTAAAAAATAACATTAAATTTATTGTTGGATTACATCATCAGGATATTGTATGGACAACAGAATTTATGTTTAACGCGCTGCGTGTGCGATATACCGAACAATCGTTATATAAATATTATCTGCATAATACGTCAGTGAGTCGGTTGAATCGACAAGGGAATAAAAATCTTAATTATCAACGGCACTATATTAAAATTACCCGCCTGCTGGAGAAATTAAATAGAAATTATGCCGACAGAATTACGATTTATCCGGAATTTCATCAACAAATAACTTACGAAGCATTACGCGTTTGCCATGCGGTGCGCAAAGAACCGGATATTATTACCCGCCAGCGGATGATTGCCGAGATATTTACTTCCGGCATGTATAAGCGTCTGATTACTAATGTCCGCAGCGTAAAGGTGGGTTATCAGGCATTACTGTGGTCTTTCCGTTTATGGCAATGGCGCGACAAAACACGGTCGCACCATCGCATTACGCGCAGCGCCTTTAATTTACGCTAGCGTTAAACTTCGCCGCTTCGGGCTGTTTGCCCCAGCCCTGCCACTGATGCTGGAAGTAAACGATCAGCGTGCTCTGGCTGATGCTTTCGCTTAATACTTCAAAGAAGCGATTAGCATAAACCGGTTCCAGCGGTTTCTTCGGTTTGCACAGCTTCACTCCACGGAACGGATTACGCGGTGCGTCGGGCACAGTGTTCTTCGGCGGTGTAGAAGTATCGACCTGCGGTTCATTCAGCAAGCTGCTGGCTTTCACCAGCGTAATGTCTGGCGGCAGGTTATAAACCATCTGTTGCAATACGCGAACTGTTGAAGGGTGAGGATGACCAATGGCGATGGTTGAACCGTTGCGACGCGCCAGGTCAATTGCGCGATTGAACTGCATACGGATGTCCGCTTCGTTCTGGGAATCATCGAGAAACACTTTCCGTTTGATGACTTTTACGCCAGTACCTTGTGCGGCGCGCATCGCCTGGGTATTACCGATAGTCACACTGTCGAGGAAGTAAAGATTGTAACGCTCCAGCGCCTGCATCACTTTCTGCATACCAAAAAGGTTAGAGGTCATCTTGCTGCCCATGTGGTTGTTGATCCCCACGGCATAGGGCACGTTATTGACCGCGCTGCGAATAATGCGCTCAATCTCGTCGCTGCTCATCTCCGGGCGCAGCGTATTTTTCTCCAGCGGCTGCTTACTCAGCGGTGCCATCGGTAGATGAATCAATACTTCGTGACCGCTGTTATGCGCTTTAGTCGCCATCTCTCTGGCGTGTGGCGAGTCGGGTAACACGGCGACAGAGATAGCAGAGGGCATCGCCAGCACCTGGTTTTCGTTGTGCGGGCGATAACCAAAATCATCAATGACGATGGCAAGTTTGCCAGCAAATACAGGGGAGGAGAGAGCCAACAGAGCGGCAAATGCAAGAACGTTACGACGAAATGGAAACAAAACTTATCTTCCCAACCACGGCTGTGGATTGACCGCCTGACCCTGGCGGCGAATTTCGAAATAGAGTGAAGGCCGACCCTGACCGCCACTGCTGCCCACCAGTGCAATTGGCTGACCCGCGCGAACCTGCGAACCAACGCTCACCAGTGCGCTCTGATTATAGCCATAAAGGCTCATATCGCCTTTACCGTGCTCAACTACCACCACCAGGCCGTAGCCTTGCAGCCAGTCAGCCAGAATCACCCGACCGTCGGCAATCGCTTTAACTTCAGTACCTTCAGAGGCACCAATCACCATCCCTTTCCAGCGCAGCTCACCCTGTAGCTGTTCGCCATAGCGGTGCAGCGTCGGCCCGCGAACAGGCCAGAATGCCTGACCACGCGGCGCACCCAGACCACCGGTTCGGGACATCAGTGATTTTTCGCTTTCAGTCGGTTTGTAGGTGGTGCCTTTGCGCGTCGCTTCTTTTTGCCTGTCGCGAACAGCCTGAGCCTCACGCGCTTCTCGTTCAGCACGCGCTTTCGCTGCCGCTTCTGCACGAGCAATGCTATTGCGCAGACGAGATTCGTTGGCGCGCAGTTCACTTAGCTGCTGCTGACCTTGTTGAATGGAAGACTCCAGCCCTGCCAGCGTCTTCTTACGCTCGTTCAGCGCCTGGGTCAGCTTCGCCTGCTGAGCGCGTTGTTCGTATAACAGCGTTTGTTGCTCGCTCTGTTTCTCTTCCAGCTCGGCGCGCTGCATGGCGACTTCTGCGCGTGTTTGCTTCAGTTCGGCGATGGTTTCTTGTCGCGCCTGGTTGAGATAGCCGAAATAAGCCTGTAAACGCTGACCGCGCTGGCTTTCTTCACCGCTGAGAATGAGCTGTATACCCGTATGCTCACCCTGGCGAAATGCGGCGTCCAGTTGCGCAGCGAGACTGCGTTCCTGAGCCGCTTTTTGCTGTTCCAGTTTGGCAATCGAGGCGTTCATCTCATCAATCTGTTTATTCAGTTGATTGAGCGTATTTTGCGTTTCGCGCAGCTTACGAGTGGCTTCGGAGATCGCCTCTTCCTGCTTTTTCAATTGTGCCAGCAGGCTTGAGCGTTGTTGCTGTTGTTGGCGTACCGCACGCTCTTTGGCAGCGATATCAGCCTGAATAGACTTGAGTTGGTCACGGTCATCCGCGTGGGCAGAAAAAGTGCACAACAATACGCCAGCGCAAAGAACGCTGGCGTAAATGATGGGCCTGACTGCAAACCTGCGCGGTTTCGTGGCCCGTGTCATGGTATTAATCGCCTTTCCCCTCATGGGGAGGGATTATTCCACGATGAACAGCGGCTTACCAGTCATCTCTTGCGGGATTTCCATACCCATTAAAGAGAGCATGGTCGGCGCGATGTCAGAAAGTTTGCCACCTTCAACTGCTTTCACGTTCTTATCGCCAACGTAAATCAGCGGAACAGGCAGGTTGGTATGCGCCGTGTGAGCCTGACCAGTAGCCGGATCGCGCATCTGTTCAGCGTTACCGTGGTCAGCGGTGATCAGCAGTTGTCCACCCACGGACTCAACAGCTTTGGTCACTTCTTCCACGCAGTGATCCAGTGCTTCAACCGCTTTAACCGCAGCTTCCATCACCCCGGTGTGACCTACCATGTCGCCGTTCGGATAGTTACAGATGATGGTGTCGTATTTGCCGCTCTTAATTGCCGCAACCAGTTTTTCGGTCAGCTCTGCGGAGCTCATTTCCGGCTGCAAATCGTAAGTAGCCACTTTCGGTGAGTTGATCAGAATGCGATCTTCGCCTTTGAACGACTCTTCTACGCCACCGTTGAAGAAGAAAGTGACGTGGGCATATTTTTCGGTTTCGGAAATACGCAGCTGAGTTTTGTCGTTTTTCGCCATCCACTCGCCGAAGGTGTTAACCAGAGAGGCTGGTGGGTAAGCAACGGCGGTTTTGATGTCGGCGGCGTATTCGGTCAGCATCACGAAATCGATGTTAACCACTTTCTTACGCGCGAAGCCGTCGAAATCAGCGTTTACAAATGCACGAGTGATTTCACGCGCGCGGTCAGCACGGAAGTTCATGAAAATCAGCGCATCGCCGTCTTCCATCGCTGCATCTGGCTGGCCTTCAGCACGAATAACGGTCGCTTTCACGAACTCGTCGTTTTCGTCGCGAGCATAAGCGGCCTGCAAACCAGCAACGGCGGTATCAGCCTGGAACTCACCCTGCGCCAGAGTCAGCAGGTCATAAGCTTTTTCAACGCGATCCCAACGGTTATCGCGATCCATCGCGTAGTAACGACCAATGATGGACGCTACACGGCCTTTACCCAGCGCGGCAAATTTCTCTTCGAATTTTTTCAGCGAGGATTCAGCACTGCGCGGTGGGGTGTCACGACCGTCAAGGAATGCGTGCAGGTAGATTTTCTCTGCGCCACGTTCAGCTGCCAGCTCTACCATTGCCATGATGTGATCTTCGTGGCTGTGTACACCGCCTGCGGAGAGCAGACCCATGATGTGTACCGCTTTGCCCGCGTTCTTCGCTTTATCTACCGCGCCAGTCAGCGTCGGGTTGGCGAAGAAAGCGCGATCTTTGATTTCAACGTCCAGACGAGTCAGGTCCTGATACACGATGCGGCCGGCACCCAGGTTAACGTGACCGACTTCGGAGTTACCCATCTGACGGTCAGGCAGACCGACTTCCAGACCGGAAGCGTCGATCAGGGTATGCGGACGATTGGCCCACAGTGCATCCATTACCGGGGTTTTAGCACTAAAAATGGCGTTATCCTGCTGTTCTTCGCGATAGCCATAGCCATCCAGAATCACCAGTACCATAGGTTTTTTAGAAACCGACATTGCGACAACCTCATACTCAAGAGTCAAAATTTGCGTAATTTTACTACAGCTGAATCGATAAAATAGCCTCTGAAGATCAAAATATACGACCGCTCGCGGCAAGCTGATGCCAGATTTGCGATTTTTTTTCGTAGCGTGCCGCAAAATTGCATTCCAGTGCACGCGCTGGCTGTATTTGCCGCAACGCGCAGGTATACTCCTTCCCTGGTTTTTAATCACTACGTCGGGAGTTATTACCCCCCATGCAAGAAATTATGCAATTTGTTGGCCGTCATCCCATACTGAGTATCGCCTGGATCGCGTTACTGGTGGCGGTTCTTGTTACTACGTTTAAGAGCCTGACCTCGAAAGTGAAGGTAATTACTCGTGGTGAAGCTACGCGTCTGATCAACAAAGAAGACGCAGTGGTTGTGGATTTACGTCAGCGTGATGACTTCCGTAAAGGCCATATCGCAGGTTCTATCAATCTGTTGCCGAGCGAAATCAAAGCCAACAATGTTGGTGAACTTGAGAAGCACAAAGACAAACCGGTTATCGTGGTAGACGGTTCTGGTATGCAGTGCCAGGAGCCTGCAAACGCGCTGACGAAAGCAGGGTTTGCGCAAGTATTCGTGCTGAAAGAGGGCGTCGCTGGTTGGGCTGGTGAAAACTTGCCTCTGGTGCGCGGCAAATAATTTACCTGTCATCTTTCATGTCGCAGGCAGTTAGCTGTAATTAGACCCCCAGCGACTTATTGATATAAGCTTCTGGGGACACTCTATTTTGTCGCTACCCTGCAACATAAAACTACAGGTAAAAAAACAGGAGCTAAGTTATGGCCAATGTTGAAATCTATACCAAAGAAACCTGCCCGTATTGCCATCGTGCGAAAGCACTGCTGAGCAGCAAGGGCGTGAGTTTTCAGGAGCTACCGATTGATGGCAACGCCGCTAAGCGTGAAGAGATGATCAAACGCAGTGGTCGCACCACGGTTCCGCAGATTTTTATTGACGCACAGCACATTGGCGGCTGTGACGACTTGTATGCATTGGATGCACGTGGTGGACTGGATCCCCTGCTGAAATAACGTATTAACGTTGGCATTACACTGCGCAGTATTTAAGGACAACACTTAAGGGTTTTCTACACATGTCAGAACAAAACAACACCGAAATGACCTTCCAGATCCAGCGTATTTATACCAAGGATATTTCTTTCGAAGCGCCGAACGCGCCGCACGTTTTCCAGAAAGATTGGCAGCCAGAAGTTAAACTTGATCTGGATACGGCATCTTCTCAACTGGCAGATGACGTTTACGAAGTGGTACTGCGTGTTACCGTAACGGCATCCCTGGGTGAAGAAACCGCGTTCCTGTGCGAAGTTCAGCAGGGCGGTATTTTCTCCATCGCGGGTATCGAAGGCACCCAGATGGCACATTGCCTGGGCGCATACTGCCCGAACATTCTGTTCCCGTATGCTCGTGAGTGCATCACCAGCATGGTATCTCGCGGTACGTTCCCGCAACTGAACCTTGCGCCGGTTAACTTCGATGCGCTGTTCATGAACTATTTACAGCAGCAGGCTGGCGAAGGTACTGAAGAACATCAGGATGCCTGATGAACCAACGTAATGCTTCAATGACTGTGATCGGTGCCGGCTCGTACGGCACCGCTCTTGCCATTACCCTGGCAAGAAATGGCCACGAGGTTGTCCTCTGGGGCCATGACCCTGAACATATCGCAACGCTTGAACGCGACCGCTGTAACGCCGCGTTTCTCCCCGATGTGCCTTTTCCCGATACGCTCCATCTTGAAAGCGATCTCGCCACCGCACTGGCAGCCAGCCGTAATATTCTCGTCGTCGTACCCAGCCATGTCTTTGGTGAAGTGCTGCGCCAGATTAAACCGCTGATGCGTCCTGATGCGCGCCTGGTGTGGGCGACAAAAGGACTGGAAGCGGAAACCGGACGTCTGTTACAGGACGTAGCGCGCGAGGCGTTAGGCGATCAAATTCCACTGGCGGTTATCTCTGGCCCAACTTTTGCGAAAGAACTGGCGGCAGGTTTACCGACGGCCATTTCGCTGGCTTCTACCGATCAAACCTTTGCTGATGACCTCCAGCAACTGTTGCACTGTGGCAAAAGTTTCCGTGTTTACAGCAACCCGGATTTCATTGGTGTCCAGCTTGGCGGCGCGGTGAAAAACGTCATTGCGATTGGTGCCGGCATGTCCGACGGTATCGGCTTCGGGGCGAATGCGCGAACGGCGCTGATCACCCGTGGTCTGGCTGAAATGTCGCGTCTGGGCACGGCGCTGGGCGCCGATCCTGCCACCTTTATGGGCATGGCAGGTCTGGGCGATCTGGTGCTTACCTGTACCGACAACCAGTCGCGTAACCGCCGTTTTGGCATGATGCTTGGTCAGGGCATGGATGTACAAAGCGCGCAGGAGAAGATTGGTCAGGTGGTTGAAGGCTACCGCAATACGAAAGAAGTCCGCGAGTTGGCACATCGCTTCGGCGTTGAAATGCCAATAACCGAGGAAATTTATCAAGTATTATATTGCGGAAAAAACGCGCGCGAGGCAGCATTGACTTTATTAGGTCGTGCACGCAAGGACGAGCGCAGTAGCCACTAAACCCAGGGAACCTTTGTTACCGCTATGACCCGGCTCGCGCAGAACGAGCCGGTCATTATCTCATCGTGTGGAGTAAGCAATGTCGTGTGAAGAACTGGAAATTGTCTGGAACAATATTAAAGCGGAAGCCAGAACGCTGGCGGACTGTGAGCCAATGCTGGCCAGTTTTTACCACGCAACGCTACTCAAGCATGAAAACCTTGGCAGTGCATTGAGCTACATGCTGGCGAACAAGCTGTCATCGCCGATTATGCCTGCTATTGCTATCCGTGAAGTGGTGGAAGAAGCCTACGCCGCCGACCCTGAAATGATCGCTTCTGCGGCCTGCGATATTCAGGCGGTGCGCACCCGCGACCCGGCAGTCGATAAATACTCAACCCCCTTGTTATACCTGAAAGGTTTTCATGCCTTGCAGGCGTATCGCATCGGTCACTGGTTGTGGAATCAGGGGCGCCGCGCACTGGCAATCTTTCTGCAAAACCAGGTGTCTGTGACTTTTCAGGTCGATATTCACCCAGCGGCAAAAATTGGTCGCGGTATCATGCTCGACCACGCGACAGGCATCGTCGTTGGTGAAACAGCGGTGATTGAAAACGACGTGTCGATTCTGCAATCCGTCACTCTTGGCGGTACGGGCAAAACCAGCGGCGACCGTCACCCAAAAATTCGTGAAGGCGTGATGATTGGCGCGGGCGCGAAAATCCTTGGCAATATTGAAGTCGGGCGCGGTGCGAAGATTGGCGCGGGTTCTGTAGTGCTGCAACCAGTGCCTCCGCATACCACCGCTGCTGGCGTTCCGGCGCGTATCGTCGGTAAACCAGACAGCGATAAACCGTCAATGGATATGGATCAGCATTTTAACGGCATTCACCATACGTTTGAGTATGGTGATGGGATCTGACGTCCTGTGCTCGTGCCGGATGCGATGCTAACGCATCTTATCCGGCCTGGCGAAACTAATCTCTTAATACAGCTCCCGGATACCCCAACTGCCGCCAGGCTTCATACACCACGACCGACACTGCATTGGACAGGTTCATGCTGCGGCTGTCCGGCACCATTGGAATACGAATTTTTTGTTCAGCGGGCAGAGCATCAAGAATGCTCGCTGGCAGGCCGCGTGTTTCCGGGCCGAACATCAGATAGTCGCCATCCTGATAGCTTACGGCGCTATGGGCGGGTGTGCCTTTAGTGGTGAGGGCAAACAGACGCTGGGGATTTTCTGCTCTAAGGAACGCGCTATAGTCATGATGACGCGTAACGGCAGTAAACTCGTGATAGTCCAGCCCCGCGCGGCGCAGGCGCTTATCGTCCCAGGCAAATCCCATCGGTTCAATGATATGCAGACGAAAGCCGGTGTTGGCGCAAAGACGGATGATGTTGCCAGTGTTTGGCGGAATTTCTGGTTCGTAAAGTACGATGTTTAGCATACTGCCCCCTTAGTGCGGGGGCAGGATAGCAGATATTCATCTAACCCTTAAGCTGCATTCCCTTTCGCCATCGGAGCCAGCGCCGCCGGCAACTCTTTGCCCAACCCCTGCACCAGCGAATCTTGCGTAATTTCACTGATCGATTTCGCGCCAGTCAGTGTCATTGCCACTTTCATCTCTTTCTCGATCAGGTTCAGCAAGTTCGCCACGCCCGCCTGGCCCGCTGTTGCCAGCGCATACAGGAAAGCACGACCCAGCAGTACGGTATCGGCACCGAGCGCGATCATACGCACAACATCAAGCCCGTTACGAATGCCGCTATCTGCCAGAATGGCGATATCGCCTTTCACCGCATCCGCAATAGCAGGCAGCGCACGGGCAGAAGAGAGTACGCCATCTAACTGGCGGCCACCGTGGTTAGAAACCACAATCCCGTCAGCGCCAAAACGTACTGCATCACGCGCATCTTCCGGGTCGAGAATCCCTTTGATCACCATCGGGCCATCCCAGAAATCGCGGATCCACTCAAGGTCTTTCCATGAGATGGACGGATCGAAGTTATTCCCCAGCCAGCCGATGTAATCTTCCAGTCCGGTCGGTTTGCCGAGGTAAGCCGAAATATTACCTAAATCATGTGGACGACCGTTCAGGCCGACATCCCACGCCCATTGCGGATGCGTCACCGCCTGCAAGTAGCGGCGCATTGCGGCATTCGGGCCGCTCATACCAGAGTGTGCGTCACGATAACGTGCGCCCGGCGTCGGCATATCCACGGTGAAAACCAGTGTCGAGCAACCCGCCGCTTTTGCCCGTTCCAGCGCGTTACGCATAAAGCCGCGATCGCGCAGCACATAAAGCTGGAACCACATCGGACGTTTGATAGCTGGAGCGACTTCTTCAATCGGGCAAACTGAAACCGTTGAGAGAGTAAACGGAATGCCGTGAGCATCAGCCGCTTTGGCAGCCTGAACTTCACCGCGACGCGCATACATGCCGCACAAACCCACCGGAGCCAGCGCCACCGGCATCGACAGCTTTTCATTAAACAGCGTCGTTTCCAGGCTTAAGTCGGACATGTTTTTCAGAATGCGTTGGCGCAGCGCCACTTCTGACAAATCCTCCACGTTGCGGCGCAGCGTGTATTCAGAATATGCACCACCATCCATATAGTGGAACAGGAACGGCGGCAGAATGCGTTGCGCTGCGGCGCGATAATCGCTGGCTGCGGAAATAATCATGCGTTTTTCTCCCTCGAATGCTCATTATGCTCACCGGGCAGGCGGGTAATGCGTGCACGGCGAGCCTGATCTTCATCGAATCGTTTCATGGTGGTGTGGACAAAGCTGAGGTGCGCCATCATTGCTTTACGCGCACCGTCGGCATCACCGGCAAAAATGGCGTTAATGACTGCCTGATGCTGTTCAGTCAGTTGCGAAAAAACGGGCGGCACCAGATACATCCGCTGACGACTTTGCATCACTGAAGATTGCAGGACATCAAAGAATCCGCGCATGGTTTGCAGCAGCACGATGTTATGTGAGGCTTCGGCAATTGCCAGATGAAAACGAACGTCCGCTTGCGAGGCGAGATCCGGGTCTTCACTCAGCGTCGCTTCAAAGCATAGCTGTATCTTTTCTTTATCGGCTTGTGTGGCGCGCATTGCTGCGTGCCAGGCGGTGCTGGCCTCAATGGCGTAGCGGGCTTCCAGAATATCGAAGCTGTAATCCGGATCATCAGCCATCAGCGTTTTCAGCGGCTGGACGATGTTTTGCTCCGACCACGCGTCATGACGCCAGCGAATAAACGTCCCGCCACCGCGACGACTAAGAAGCACACCTTCACTGACCAGTTTCGCCAGCGCCTCGCGCAGCGAATTACGCGACACGCCGAGCTGCATCGCCAGTTGGCGTTCAGCGGGCAACTTCATGCCCGGTTCCAGATTTTGTTCATCAATCAGCGCCCGCACACGGGAAGCAACCTCGTCTGACAGGCGTCTGGGTATAACCATCATTACGGAATCATCCACGTTAAGACGTAGGCCTGAAGCGTGGTCATCACGCCCACCATACAGGTGAATATCAGGCTGTGTTTGACGGTAAAGCGGAACAGATCTGACTCTTTACCCACCAGGCCTACCGCCGCACAGGCAATGGCGATGGACTGCGGAGAGATCATCTTGCCGGTGACGCCGCCGGTGGTGTTGGCAGCAACCAGCAACAGATCAGAGACGCCAATTTGTTGTGCTGCGGTGGCTTGCAGCGCGGCAAACAGGGCGTTAGATGACGTATCCGATCCGGTCAGGAATACCCCCAGCCAGCCGAGGAACGGCGAGAAGAAGGTGAATGCATGACCGGTATGCGCCAGTGCCAGCGCCAGCGTTGACGACAGCCCGGAATAGTTTGAGATAAAGGCGAACGCCAGCACCATGCCGATGGAGTAGATGGGGAGCGCCAGTTCTTTCAGTGTGCTGCCGAAGGTGCTGATGGCGTCAGAGGGTTTCATCTTCAGCCAGACGATAGAGAGCAGCGCAGCAAACAGAATGGCAGTACCGGTGGCAGAGAACCAGTCAAACTTAAATACGGCGGCGTAGGCAGTGGCTTCGCTGACCACCGGCGGCATACGGGCAACCAGTTTGTCGAGATACGGCACCGGAATGTTGATGACCCACTCATACAGCGCGCCACCCGAAGCGAACAGGGCTTTAAACGGCGGAATACTCCACAGCGTTACGGTGGCGGTCAGGAACAGGAACGGTGTCCAGGCACGCAACACCTGACCCGCCGTATAACCGGTATGAGCCAGCGTCATATCAACTTGCGATGCACCCAGATCGCCGAAGCGGAAAACGCGCACCGGCTGCCAACGTTTCAGGAACAGTGTCAGGCAGAGCAGCGATACCAGCGAAGAGATAATGTCCGGCAGTTCTGGCCCAATAAAGTTAGAGCTAAGGTACTGTGCGATGGCAAACGAGCCACCCGCAACCACGACCGCAGGCCACGTCTCTTTGATACCGCGCCAGCCATCCATAATCGCCATGATCCAGAACAGGACGATAATGGTCATAAACGGTAGCTGACGACCCACCATCTGGCCAATCTCAAAGCTGTCGATGCCTGTCACCTGTCCGGCAACCAGAATCGGAATGCCCATCGCGCCAAATGCCACCGGCGCGGTGTTAACAATCAGGCACAGCCCGGCGGCGTACAGCGGTTTAAAGCCCAGCCCGACCAGCAATGCGGCGGTAATTGCTACCGGTGCGCCAAAGCCTGCGGCACCTTCGAGAAATGCGCCGAAACAGAAACCGACGATCAGCATTTGCAGGCGCTGGTCAGGGGTTATTGAAAGAATAGACGAGCGGATGATGTCAAACTGTCCGGTTTTCACCGAGATCTTATAGACGAACACCGCTGCAATAATGATCCACGCGATGGGCCACAAACCGTAGAAGAAGCCATAAACCACTGAGGCCAGCGCATTGGCGACCGGCATTTTGTAGAACAATAGCGCGACGGTCAGAGCGATAACGACTGTCCATGTGGCGGCGACATAGCCTTTTAGTTTGAGCTTAATAAGCGCAAAGAAAAAAAACAGGATGGGAAGCGATGCTATCAGGCTGGAAAGCCAGATATTCCCGGCGGGATCGTAGTTTTGTTGCCAGAGATTCATTGCAGGTCTCCTGGAGGCCACGCACATCGTGTGATGAGTCTGTTGCTCATCTGCTTGTCACACGTTGTGTAAAAGTGGCACTGCCAATTTTGTTGTGTAGGGATAATGACAATGAATGGTTAACTAAATGTTATGCATTGGCAACATTAATGTGAGTTTTAATTGGGGAACTGTGAACCAGAGGTCAGATAAGCGAAGAATTGGTAGGGCCAATTCCTGGTGGAGGGAGATGTCTGGTAAAGAAAAGGGCAATCTCTCATCAGAGAATTGCCCTTAGATTGTTGACCCGGAGCGCCTTATCTTGCCGGATGCGGCGTGAACACCTTACTCGGCCTATAGGAATGTGCAGAATCACCCTGTAGGCCTGATAAGCGTAGCGCATCAGGCAATTTGGCGTTTGCCCTTCGTCACACTAACTTAATGAGTCATTACCACTGAATACCGGCACCGAGTGCGGCGGAGTATTCACCCTGGCTATTGGTACTACCTTGTAATTTGTAGACCCAACGACCGTTGGCGCTCACCATCGACACACCTAAAGCAACTGCCGATTCACCGTTGTAAGTACCGCCACCAATGGAGGCCATGCTGGCACCCGGCGTGTAAGCCTGCGGCAGACCGGTCATCGCCATTGCAGAAGCGATACCACCGCTCAACTTGCTTTCGGTTTTGGACAGTTTGTTATCCATCTCAACCATGCGCTGATCGGTGTATTGCTTCGTTTCCTGCACGCTTTGCTTCAACTGCGCGTAGTTCACCGCGTCGTTGTTGTTAACGCCAGCGGAAACGTTGCTGATGCGAGTTGTACCGCCCTTGCCACCACCGAGAGTGATGTTGCTGTAGTCTACAGAGCCGTCAGCGTTGGTGTTATAGCGCACCCCGCCTGCTTCAGAAGACTTCAACTGCGCAACGTTAACCGCGTCGGTAGCATTTTTACCAGCGGCAACGTTGGTGATACGGCGTTGGTTAGTGGAAGAACCTACGGAGATCGTATTTTCTTCGTTTGCCACAGAGCCAGTGCCCAGCGCGACGCTGTTATCAGCAGCAGCAATAGAGCCAGAGCCAATCGCGACACTATCTTTACCCTGCGCGTTAGCATCTACGCCATCGGTGTTGGTCTTGAAGTACTTGGTGCTACCGGTAGTTACGATATCGGCAACGCCATTTTCAAGGGTAGTCACACGCGAATCGAGATTAGTTACCTGATTGTTCAGGTTAGTAATGCTCTGGGTGTTCTGGGAAACCTGCGCGTCTGTCACTTTCAACTGACCCACGTTAACCGCATCGGTATCCGCTGAACCCGCTGCGACGTTGGTGATCTGACGTTGACCATCGTCACTGCCGACAGAGAACTCACCCACAGAGTTCTGCGGTGCGTCCATGTTGTAGGCGGTGTAGCCAGTCTGAGCGCCGCGAGTGGTCTGAGAACCATTACCCATTGCAATACTGTTTGCATGGTTGGCGCGTGCGTTAGAACCGATAGCAATACCGTTGATGGCATCTGGCAGAACCAGAGTGTTCAGGCCGATACCAATACCCGCGTCAGCATTAACAATAGTTTTCGCGCCCATCGCCAGCGAGTCAGTACCTACCGCCAGTGAATCTTCTTCCGTTGAGTTGGCATGGTAGTACTTGGTCGGCGTAGTGGCGACCGCACCAATGGCGTTTTGCAACTGGCGTACAGTCACGGCGTCATGGGATTCAGTACCATCAGCAACGTTGATGATTTGACGATATTTACCATCATCGCCAATCGACAATGCGCCAAGCAGTTCGCCGTCAGTGGTGTCGTAGCCAATCACAACGCCTTCTTCGGTTACGCTGGTATTAAGAGAACCTTGGGCAATGCCACGACTGGAGACGGAGTTGCTACCCAGTGCGATACCAGTATCAACGCTGCTGCTGCTATTCTGACCAATTGCGACACTGCTTTCGCCGGAAGCGACAGCGTTATAGCCCACCGCTGTAGCGCCAGTACCTGATGCGCTCGCATCAATAAAGGTTAAGCCGGTGTCATTAGTACGCGCATAGTTCAGACCCGCACCGTTCTCTTCGATGTAGTCTATGCTGGTATTACCGGCAATCTGGTTGATGATCTCATTTTGCTGATTGATCAACGTGTTGGTGGCGAACAACTGTGAACCATTAATTGCATCAGTACTGGTTTCAGAAATATCACCATTAGCAACATTAGTGATTACGCTGGCTTTGCCGTCGCGGCTGGCGCTGAACGCACCATCTTCACCGGCGGTTGCGTCCCAGAGCAGTGCATCATCCAGGGTTGAGTCGATCGCGTCCAGAGCATCACCGACGTTATTGTAATCGGTGTTGGCAATGGAATACGTCGGCGCACTGATGCTACCGTCAGCATTTACTGCGGCACCACCGCCCAGGGCATCAACAACAGAGTTGCTCACACCGTAGAGTTGTCCACCATTGATGGCATCGGTGCTGGTTTCAGAAACGGCACCGTTTGCGACATTGGTAATTTTGCTGGCATTGCCACCGTGACCGGCGCTGAATGCACTTGCAGTTTCATCCCACAGCAGAGCGTCGCCCAGTGAAGTGCTAAATGAGGTGTTAATCGCCGCCAGCGCATCACCTACGTTATCGTAGCTGTTACTACCGATAGTGTACGACGGACCAGTAAATACACCGTTTTCATCAACCGAGGCGTTACCGCCAAAATAGTCTGCCAGTGAATCACTTAGGCTAAACAGTTGCCCACCGTTAACGGCGTCAGTACTGGTAGACGATATTGTTCCAGCGGTGACATTAGTGATTTTGCTGGTGGCTTCGGTGCCGTGTGCGGCAGTAAATGCGCCTGTGGTGTCATCCCATTTCAGCGCATCTTCACCGAGGTTGTTCACCGTATCAGTCAGGTTGTTGATGTTGGTGGTGTTAGTAGCGATGTTAGTGGTGTTGGTTGCCACGTTGTCGTTAGTGGTTTTCAACTGAGAGCCGTTAACGGCATCTTTACTGTCAACAGTCAAATCACCGTCTTTAACGTTGGTAATTTTGTTGGTGTCATCGGTGCCGTGTTTGGCGGTGAATGCACCTGAGGCGTCATCCCATGCCAGCGCATCCGCGCCAAGGTTAGTTACCGTATCCGCCAGGTTAGTGATACTGGTGGTATTGGCGGCAACATCATTCGTCAGATTAGTGATGTTAGTGGTGTTGTTAGCAACATCGCCGGTCAGGTTGCTGATATTAGTGGTGTTGGTTGCCACGTTGTCGTTAGTGGTTTTCAACTGAGAGCCGTTAA
>NZ_JABWMT020000111.1:0-390 GCF_013368915.2 Escherichia sp. 93.1518 | reverse complement strand
TCACCTCCTTACCTTAAAGAAGCGTTCTTTGAAGTGCTCACACAGATTGTCTGATGAAAATGAGCAGTAAAACCTCTACAGGCTTGTAGCTCAGGTGGTTAGAGCGCACCCCTGATAAGGGTGAGGTCGGTGGTTCAAGTCCACTCAGGCCTACCAAATTTGCACCGCAAATTTGAAGAGGTTTTAACTACATGTTATGGGGCTATAGCTCAGCTGGGAGAGCGCCTGCTTTGCACGCAGGAGGTCTGCGGTTCGATCCCGCATAGCTCCACCATCTCTGTAGTGATTAAATAAAAAATACTTCAGAGTGTACCTGCAAGGGTTCACTGCGAAGTTTTGCTCTTTAAAAATCTGGATCAAGCTGAAAATTGAAACACTGAACAACGAAAG